>DAMDNS010000065.1:0-9167 GCA_032083605.1 Ureibacillus sp. | reverse complement strand
AGCAGTACTATATTGATAGTTTTTGTGATTAATGACTTCATTCAATTTTACTCAAATTACAAAATAAGTATTTTAAAAAATTAAACATTAAATTAATAAATAGTGCTTGAATGAGGTTATAGCCTCTGGCGGATCATGAAAATTTTAGCGAATATGATCGAGCTAGCTCGAGTAATCTAGCCAACCAATGCGCCAAGGCGATTTTATTTATAACTATTCAACAAGGTTCGACAGTTTTGGACAATTGAATTCGGAGGGACGAATTGTGGAGAAAATTATTGTTACGGGAGGCCAAAAGTTACGAGGTATCGTAAAAGTAGAAGGAGCCAAAAACGCCGTACTACCAATCCTAGCAGCTTCTTTGTTAGCTTCTAAAAATAAGAATATTATTAGAGACGTTCCGAATCTAGCGGATGTTCATACAATAAATGAAGTATTAAAAAGCTTAAATGCTGAAGTAGAATACAACGTAGAACAAAATGAAATTCACATAAATGCAGAAAAACAATTATCAAGTGAAGCACAGTTTGAATATGTAAGTAAAATGCGTGCTTCTATCTTAGTGATGGGATCTTTATTAGCACGCAATGGCTATGCACGTGTTGCATTACCTGGTGGCTGTGCGATTGGATCACGTCCGATTGAGCTGCATTTAAAAGGCTTTGAAGCGATGGGTGCCAAAATTTCGTTTGGGCATGGGTACGTGGAAGCGAAAACTGTAGATGGCTTAAAGGGTGCTGAAATCTATCTTGATTTTCCGAGTGTAGGAGCTACAGAGAATATCATGACTGCTGCTGCTTTAGCAAAAGGGACAACAATCATTGAAAATGCTGCAAAAGAGCCAGAAATCGTGGACTTGGCAAACTTCATTAATGGTATGGGTGGCCGTGTAATTGGGGCAGGTACTGATACAATTCGCATCGAGGGCGTAAGAGAATTACATGGTACAACTCATCACATTATTCCTGACCGTATCGAAGCGGGTACGTTCATGGTGGCTGCTGCAATTACTCGTGGAGATGTGTTCATCGAAAACGCAGTACCAGAGCATATGTCTGCTTTAATTGCCAAATTGCGTGAAATGGGTGTAGAGGTAATTGAAGAAGGCGAAGGGTTACGTGTGCGTGCAAATAACCCATTAAAAGCTGTAGATTTAAAAACAATGCCTCACCCTGGCTTCCCAACAGATATGCAAGCGCAAATGATGGCTTTATTGCTAACTGCGGAAGGCACAAGTATCATCACAGAAACAGTATTCGAAAATCGCTTCATGCATGTTGAGGAATTCCGCCGCATGAATGCCTTAGCTAAAATTGAAGGCCGTACTGTGTTTATCGAAGGACCTGTGAAATTACAAGGTGCTGAAGTGTCGGCTACAGATTTACGTGCTGCGGCAGCGTTAATTCTTGCTGGCCTTGTATCAAATGGGGTAACGCGTGTCACGAAGTTAACTCACTTAGACCGTGGGTATGTAGATTTCCACAAAAAATTAGCTTCCTTAGGCGCTATGATTGAGCGTGTGGATGATGAAGAATTGATGGAAGAAGTGCAAAAAGTAGTCTCAAAAGAACAGGTTGTAGAAATTTAACCAAACTTTAAAAACGAGGATACATTTTCATTTTAATCAAGCATACGTTTAGTGAAATAAAAATAGAACCAAATATTTAAAAAAGTTACGACAAAATTCCTTTATGGAGTTTTGTCGTTTTTTTAATATAGAAACTAAGTGCGTGAAGGGAAGCAGGGGGGGGATAGTTATTAAGGAAAGGGGCGTTTAGGGAGTTAAGGTGAGGTAAGTTGTCCGTGAAAAGCGTTTCAGGGACAGTAAAGTAGAAGTGCAAGTGACTAGTGCGTGAGTAGTAAGTTGAAGAACAATAAAAACAAAAACATTAATAGGGAAGATAGCGGCAGAGGGGAATCGAGTTTGCATCTTGCTGCCGTTCCCCTCGAAGATGGTTTTATGGGGAAACCGATTGTTGTTCTCGATGCCTGACCCAATCGAAGTAAGTCCATAAGGGGAAACAAGCAAGCATCTCGATGCCCGTCCCAAGCGATTCAAGCCCATAAGGGGAATCAAGTAACCATCTCGATGCCCGACCCAATCGATTCAAGCCCATAAGGGGAATCAAGCAAGCATCTCGATGCCCGTCCTAAACGAAGCTAGCCCATAAGGGGAATCAAGCAAGCATCTCGATGCCCGTCCCAAGCGAGGCAAGCCCATAAGGGGAAACAAGAATGCATCTCGAAGCCCGTCCTAATCGAAGCTAGCCCATAAGGGGAAACAAGAATGCATCTCGAAGCCCGTCCCAATCAAAGCTAGCTGTTAACGGGAACCGAGCGAAGCCCAATCACATCTAATTTACCTCTAAACGGCAACCGAGCATGCATCGCAATCCCCGCTTTAAACAAATCTACATCAAAGGTTAATCATGCCGCCTCTCACTGCCTAATCTTTCACCAGCCAGGGAATTGAACTCATCTCGCATCTCATCTTACGTCCGAACCGAACGAGTACCCACCCCCCCCCCCCTCACCAAAAATTTTTCACTCCAATAGATATAATTCCCCCATTTCAATCATAAGTAATATGTATGAAAAAAATTAAAAATTATCAAAATCCATTAATGGTCGTATCAGTCGTTGGTTTAGTGATTGCACTTTTTTTCTTTCCTTTTCTATTTAAGAATTCTGAAGAAAAACCAAAAGCAGCACCTACAACATCCTTAAACACGCCTGAGAATGCCTGTGCGCTTACTATACAGGTGAGTGGGAGTGACATTCCCATCGATCTTGAAGAGTATGTGATAGGGGTTGTAGCGGCTGAAATGCCGGCTGGATTTAGCCTTGAAGCACTAAAGGCCCAAGCGATTGCTGCAAGAACGTATGTGCTGAAGTCAACCAATTATGGACAAACCGCAATTGAGCCGACAGTGGCCAAGCAAGTATTTTATGATGAGGATACGAGGAAAGAAAATTGGGACACGTCTTATGAGAATTATGAATCGAAAGTTCGTGAGGCGGTTGAAAGTACGCGTGGTGAGGTTATTGAATATAATGGGGAGTTAATAACGGCTATGTTTCATTCGATGAGTAATGGGATGACTGAGAGCTCTGCCAACTATAGTGGGACAGACCTGCCATACTTACAATCTGTTGCAAGTACTGATTTTCAATATGCCGATAATTATGAGACTACTAGCACGTTTACTATCGAAGAGTGGAACACCAAGCTTAATATCCAATCTACTTTAGGGGATATTAGCAAAATTCGCTTAGAAAAAAATAATACTGGGAGGGTAGAAAAAGTTACTATGAATAATCACGAATGGACAGGCCGTGATTTTAGAACTCTTTTAGGCTTACGTTCTACCGATTTCCAAATTAAAGCACAGGATGGACAAGTAGTTGTTACAACAGAAGGCTATGGACATGGGGTTGGAATGAGTCAATATGGAGCAGATGCAATGGCTGATAACGGGTCAAATGCCCACGAGATTATAGAACATTACTATAAAAATACAAGTGTCGAAAAAATAAATTGTGAAAAATAAGGATTTTTTTCCAAAATGTGAATAGAAATGTAAAATTCTGTTCATCCTTCGTTTAGAGGTGATGAACATGAGAGAAGAAAAACAAATTAAGGCTTCTCCTAATAAAAACAGTTGGCAGAAAAAGCCATGGTTTTGGCCGTCAGTTTATGCAGCAGTTGCTGTGGTATTAATCGGTCTAATTTTCAGTTATAATGCGCTCATTGGTGATGATGAAGAAAAAGAGGTTGTTCAAGAGGGAACACCTACTGACGATTCTACTGTCATTGAAACAAATGCTCGTACTGAAACATTGAAATATCCATTCAATGAAGAAGCACTGGACAGCATAGAAGTTTTACAAGACTTTTATGATGTAACTGCTGATGAAGCAACAAGAGAAAAGGCACTTTTAGTGTTTAATCAAACATTCTCTACTTCATCTGGAGTATCTCTGTCTGTAAATAACGAGCCATTTGAAGTACTTGCTGCAATGAGTGGGGAAGTAACGGAAGTAAAGCTTGATGAATTTACTGGAAATGAAATCGTGTTGACACATCCGAATGGTATGGAAACACGTTACATCTCTGTTACAGACATCCTAGTAAAACAAGGTGATCAAGTAGTGCAAGGACAACCTTTAGCTACTACAATTGACAACGAATCAAATCCTACAGCTGGAATCCATCTGCACTTTGAAGTATTGCAAGATGGAGAGCATGTAAATCCACGTAATTTCTTAGCATTCTAATTCTTGTGAAATTTAGTTTCTGTTGCCATTAGCCTTGTGATTGGATAAGGAAGCAGCAATATTTCTTATCCTTCTTTTTTGTCACTTTGGCTTGTTGCTCAAGGTTCAGGCAATAAGTCAGGGAGCATTCAAAGATCAATAATATTGTACAAGCAATGATGAACGTCCAATAAATTCTCACAATCAACGTTGAAATTTTTAGAATTTCCTAACGTCAAAATGAGATTATTGGGCGTTTTTGGTTTGTAGAAAAAAGAAGAGTTTTTATGATATCTCCATAAAAGACAACAACTGGAGCTCTTTTTTAGTCGAGTAGTGGATTTCTACGCGGACAGGAAAGTAAGAGATTTGAAGGAAATCCGCATAAGAAAAAGCATTAACTCGACCTATTCTGGGTCGAGTTGTGTTTTTCTACGCGGACAGGAAAGTAAGAGATTTGAAGGAAATCCGCATAAGAAAAAGCATCAACTCGACCTATTTTGGGTCGAGTTGTGTTTTTCTAATAGATTTCTTGCGAAAATTAGTTCTGAAATTTCAAAAAATCTCATATTGTGAATAAACGTTAAAACGCTAGTTGCAAACGTCCTTGTAACACTCACAATATGAACACGTCGAAAAAAACACCTCTCGTTAGCAAAACGGCACATTCTTATATCCGATAGAAAGGAAGAGAACGTGCACGAGCACATTCGGCATCGCTGCGTTCGGCTTGGAGAGCTGCTTATTGAAACAGGTGAAACGGTTCGTGTCCTCGCGAAAATGACGGGTTATTCTAAAAGTACTGTGCATAAAGACTTAACCGAACGATTATTCTTAGTCAATGAACAATTAGCAAATGAAGTGAAAGAAATCTTAGCATATCACAAATCAATTCGTCATTTACGAGGAGGCGAGGCGACACGTAAGAAATGGCAGTCCCGACAAAACTATTGAAAAAGCATTTAGTTTGGCTTTCACAAGTCAACTAAGTGCTTTTTTACTATCTGTAGTGCTTTGTGTTTATGGAGTACCAGGTCCGCATACAATTCTGAATGTTCAGAATTGTATGCGGACCTGGTACTTCAGAGCATACTAAAATTATGCTCAAAATCAGCATGTGATACTTGTATTTACCAGTATAAATAAAGGTGTAATTGGTATTGGGATATGATAAAATGGTCTAGATAAAGATATATACTAGTACGTGTATTATGTTGGAACTGGCAGGAAGGAGAAATTATTAAATGTTTTCTAAAGATATTGGAATTGATTTAGGAACGGCAAATGTGCTCATCTACGTTAAAGGAAAAGGGATCGTTTTAAATGAGCCATCAGTTGTAGCCATCGATAAGAATACGAAAAAAGTATTAGCTGTAGGTGAAGAGGCACGACAAATGGTTGGTCGTACACCTGGGAATATTGTAGCAATTCGTCCATTAAAAGACGGAGTAATTGCGGATTTCGATGTGACGGAAGCTATGTTAAAATATTTTATAAATAAGTTAGACGTGAAGGGCTTCTTCTCAAAGCCACGTATTCTTATTTGCTGTCCAACTAACATTACGAGCGTGGAACAAAAAGCAATCAGAGAAGCTGCCGAGAAATCCGGCGGTAAAAAAGTATACTTGGAGGAAGAACCAAAAGTAGCTGCCATAGGTGCAGGTATGGATATTTTCCAGCCAAGCGGCAATATGGTAGTAGATATCGGCGGGGGGACTACGGATGTAGCCGTTCTTTCAATGGGTGATATCGTTACAAGTGAGTCAATCAAAGTAGCAGGAGATGTGTTCGACAACGATATACTGCAATACATAAAAAGACAATATAAACTACTAATCGGTGAACGTACGGCCGAATCCATCAAGATCCAAATCGGTACTGTTTATCCAGGTAGCCGTGAAGAGTCAATGGAAATTCGCGGTCGTGACATGGTAACGGGCTTACCAAGAACGATCTCAATTCATTCAACTGAAATTGAAAAAGCCTTGCATGAATCGGTTTCGTTGATTGTACAATCAGCGAAAAATGTCCTTGAAAAAACGCCTCCTGAACTATCGGCAGATATTATAGATCGCGGCGTTTGCATTACAGGTGGCGGTGCTTTATTACATGGAATGGACCAGTTATTAACACAAGAGCTAAAGGTTCCTGTATTCGTAGCCGAAAACCCAATGGACTGTGTAGCTGTTGGGACTGGCCTTATGTTAGACAACATCGACCGTTCTCCTGGTTCTCGCATCTAATGGATGCAACCCAGCTGTATCGAAGCTTTTAGCCAAGTCTTGTGAAGAGGGTACAAAAAAAGAGTCAAGTTGATTTATTATCTGACTTAATTCAAAAATTAATCATAGAGGTGAAAGCAATTGTTTAAAGGATTTTATACTGTCGCAACTGGTATGGTGTCTCAACAAAGAAAAACAGAAATAATTACAAACAATATGGCGAATGCCAATACACCTGGTTTTAAGTCAGATCAATCAACAATTCGTTCATTCCCTGATATGCTGTTATCGGCAGTTGGAAGCACAAATCTTCCGACTGAAAATAAACTAAGATTTTCACAGCTTGAGCAAATTGGTTCGGTCAATACAGGGGTGTATTTACAAGAAACATTAGCTAATTATACACAGGGCACGATTTATGAAACGAGCCAAACAACGGACGTTGCATTAATAAACGGTGCAATGCCAACCGATGAGGAATCTGGACAGGCAGGAACAATCTTTTTCCGACTTGAGCATCCAGAAGGTGGAGAAGCTTATACACGTAACGGGAACTTCACATTAGATGGACAAGGTTACTTAGTAAATGCACAAGGGCTATATGTTTTATCGGATAATGGCGAAAGAATCCAGTTGCCAAATGATCAGTTTACCCTTACAGAAGAGGGTAATATTTTCGTAGATGACCAGCTTGCAACTTCACTTGGTGTATCTTTTTCTGCAAATCCTAACACATTAGTGAAACAAGATAACGGTTTATATCGTACTATAGATGGGACGAATTTACCGACTGCTTTTGGACAGGATGGCGTCACTTTCTCCATGCAGCAGAGCTATCTTGAAGGATCTAATGTAGACTCTGCTCAATCCATGACAGACCTATTAACAGCCTATCGTGCCTTTGAAGCAAACCAAAAGGTATTGCAAGCTTATGATAAGAGTATGGAAAAAGCCGTTAATGAAATTGGAAGAGTATAAGAAGGAGGATAAATCATGCTTCGTACAATGATTACTGCAACAAACACATTAGGACAGCTGCAAAATCAAATTAATACAATCAGCAATAACATTGCAAATAGTAATACAGCAGGTTATAAAGCGAAGGAAGCTACTTTTTCTGAACTTCTTTACCAACAATTTAACAATGACAAATTAGACCCAACTGTTCGAAATTCACCAGTTGGAATCCGCTATGGTGTTGGTGCTCATCTTGGACAAATTCAATCGAATTTTGCACAGGGTGGTCTTCAGACAACGGATCGCGATCTAGACCTGGCTTTTACCAAAGAAAAACAATATTTTAATATTCTTATGCCGGATGGTGAAAACGGCCAGAGAACGGTTTATTCCCGTCAAGGTGATTTCTATGTGACACCTGCTGAAGCTGGACAAGTAATGCTGGTAAATGGAGATGGATATCCGGTAGCTGATTCTAATGGAAATGCTATTTACTTCCCTGATAATGTAAGCAACTTTAGTTTGTCGAAGGATGGTACATTAGGTGTAAACTACCCAGATGGCGATTCTTTAACAATTGAGTTAGGGATTACAGAAATACAAACACCTCAAGTGATGGAGCATGTTTCAGACACATATATCGGACTACCATCAAACTTTAATGAATTAGGCTATAATCAGGCGGATATTTTAATAGATTTACAGGGGGCAGCTAGAACAGAAGTGGGAATTACCAATGGATCACTTGAGCTATCTAACGTAAATCTATCAACTGAAATGTCCAATCTGATTAATGCTCAACGAAATTACCAATTTAGTTCCCGTGCAATTTCAATTGCCGATCAGATGTTAGGTTTGATTAATGGAATTAGATAGTTATAAGAAATTTTTTAAGGAGGACAGGCATGACAAACCAATTAAAAAGTGAATCAACCCAGCCAAAAGTTCCTCAAAATGAAAAAAAAGAAAAAAGAAGCGAAAAAAATAATGAACAGCCAATTCGATGGTACAATTTTCGACTTATACCAATTTGGTTAAGAATCATCCTTGTATTACTCCTGCTAATCATTGCAGGCGCTGCCGGATTAATGGTAGGCTTTGGAGTAATTGGAAGCGGTGAACCGTTAGATGCACTTAAGATGGAAACTTGGCAGCATATGTTAGATATTATAAACGGTAAAGAATAGAGAATACTAACTACAAATCGAGTTGATTTTCGATTCGGCTTGTAGTATATTCTTTATTCTCCTTTTTATTGTCATTTTAAATTTATATAATTTTCAAACTTACATAAGGGATTAGGGGGATTTACATGTTAACAGCTGAACAAATTCAAGAAATCTTACCACACCGTTATCCATTTTTATTAGTGGATCGAATCTTAGAGATTGAAGATGGAAAACGTGCAGTAGGCATTAAAAATGTTTCAATTAATGAAGATTTCTTCAATGGCCATTTTCCTGGATATCCAGTAATGCCAGGTGTATTAATTGTTGAAGCTTTGGCACAAGTAGGTGGAGTTGCTCTGTTAAAGTCAGAGGAATTCAAGGGGCGCCTAGCATTCTTAACAGGCATTGATAATTGCCGCTTCAAACGTCAGGTCGTTCCCGGGGACCAATTAAAATTAGAAGTTGAATTTGTAAAACTACGTGGTGCAATGGGGAAAGGGCATGCGGTAGCTACTGTAGACGGGGAACTTGTTTGTGAAACGGATATCTTATTTGCAATAGG
>DAMDNS010000064.1:6479-9329 GCA_032083605.1 Ureibacillus sp. | reverse complement strand
GCTCATTTTGCTTAAACTATTATTCTCTCTCTTTAGCAGTTGATATGCGAATCTATTAAATTCTAGCTTTTATAAAGCAAAACATTTATGCATAGCTATACTAATATACTTTCATTTTTATTCCTTTCTCCATATTCCGCTAAACTTCTCCATTCTTCGATAGATTTCTATTTGTTGCACGGAAAAGCGACAACCATTTTTGATTGATACCCTTACCATAATTGTGTATAATCGTTTTGTTTTAATAAATTAAATACTTTGGGGGTTATAAAGAATTGGGTAAAGCATTGATTATTGGTGCTGGCGGTGTTGCTAGCGTTGTGGTACACAAATGTGTACAAAATTCAGAAGTATTCGAAGAGATTATGATCGCGAGTCGAACAAAATCGAAGTGTGATGCTTTAAAAGAAAAATTAGACGGTGGAAAAACGATTATCCATACTGCACAAGTAGATGCGGATAATACTGACGAGCTAATTGAACTAATCAATGGATTTAAACCAGATGTGGTAATTAACGTAGCTTTACCATATCAAGATTTAACTATTATGGATGCATGTTTAGCTACAGGTGTGCATTACGTTGATACAGCGAACTACGAGCCACCTGAAACAGCTAAGTTTGAATATAAATGGCAATGGGCTTACAAAGAGAAGTTTGAAAAAGCTGGATTGACAGCACTTTTAGGTAGCGGTTTTGACCCAGGTGTAACAGGTGTATTCTCTGCATATGCATTAAAACATTACTTCGATGAAATTCACTACATCGATATTTTAGATGCAAATGCCGGTGATCACGGTTATCCTTTCGCTACTAACTTCAACCCGGAAATCAACATCCGTGAGATTACTGCAAACGGACGTTACTGGAAAGAAGGCGAGTGGGTAGAAACTGAACCACTTGAACACAAAGAGGTTTATAACTTCCCTGAAATCGGTCCTAAAGATATGTACCTTCTATACCATGAAGAATTAGAATCTTTAGCAAAAAACATCACAGGAATTAAGCAAATTCGTTTCTGGATGACATTCTCGCAAAAATATATTACACACTTAAATGTACTTGAAAATGTTGGTATGACTTCAATTGAACCAATCGAATACGAAGGTCAAATGATTCAACCACTACAGTTCTTAAAAGCTGTTTTACCAGACCCAGCTTCACTAGGACCACGTACAAAAGGTAAAACAAACATTGGGATCATTGCTCGTGGTATTAAAGATGGCGAAGAGAAAACTTACTACGTATATAACGTATGTGACCATGAAGAGTGCTACCGTGAAGTTGGCTCTCAAGCAATTTCATATACTACAGGTGTACCAGCCATGATTGGTGCAATGCTTGTAATGAACGGCACATGGCAAAAACCAGGCGTATATAATGTAGAAGAGTTCAATCCAGATCCATTCATGGAAGCTTTAAATAAATGGGGTCTTCCATGGCAAGAAAGCTTTAATCCTGAACTGATTGATCTTAACTTTGACGAAAAAGAGGCAAAGTAAATGAAAGCAATCGATTGGAAAGCAGCGCCGTCTCCTAGTTTTGTAGTGGACGAGCGTTTGCTGTTACGTAATTTTGAAATTTTAAAGTCTGTTCAAGATCGTACAGGCTGTGATATTTTGCTTGCACTTAAAGGGTTCTCTATGTTTTCAACATTCCCTATGGCACGCAACTATCTAGCAGGTATTACTTCAAGCTCTCTATTTGAAGCGCGTCTTGGCTACGAAGAATTCGGGAAAGAAGTACATGCCTATGCACCAGCATACGCAGAGCATGAAATTGATGAGTATTTGAAATATGTGGACCATATTGTGTTCAACTCATTTGACCAATTACACAAGTACAAAGAAAAAGTACAAAGTGTAGAAGGCAAGCATGTATCGATTGGATTACGTGTAAACCCTGGTTATTCTGAAGTAGAAACACCTTTATATGACCCTTGCTACATTAATTCACGTTTAGGGATTCCTGTAGATTCATTCCGCCCTGATGAGCTGGATGGAGTGGAAGGCATTCACTTCCATGCTATGTGTGAACAAGGCTCGGATGTTCTTGAACGCATATTGGTTCACTTTGAAGAAAAATACGGCGAGTACTTACATCAAATGAAATGGATTAACTTCGGTGGCGGCCATCATATTACACGTGAAGATTACGATGTGGACAAGCTTGTTTCATTGATTAACTACATGCAAGACAAGTACGATGTTAAAGTTATTCTAGAACCAGGTGAAGCAATCGCTTTAAACACTGGTTACCTAGTAACGACAGTGCTTGATGTTGTGAAAAATGGAATGGAAATTGCCATTCTTGATACATCTGCGACATGTCATATGCCAGACGTATTAGAAATGCCTTACCGTCCAACCATCATTGGTGCCAGCACACCAAATGACAAGCCTTATACTTATCGCCTAGGCGGTATGACATGTCTAGCCGGGGACGTAATCGGAGACTATTCATTCGATGAGCCTCTAAAAGCCGGGGACAAAATTGTCTTCACAGATATGGCGCACTACACAATGGTAAAAACACACATGTTCAATGGTGTGAACCTGCCAAGCATCTGCCTATACAACGAACAAGAAGGCGTAAAAGTCGTACGCCAATTCGGCTACGAGGACTACCGAAACAGATTGTCTTAATTCTTAATGGACCAGGTCCCGAAAAAATTCCGACAATTCTATCCAATTTAAAAAAGCCTTGCACAGAGTACTACTCGTGCAAGGCTTTTTTGTTTTGAGCTCGTAGAGTGCACTCTCCTTTGTATGAAAGAGTGAGTGCACATTTTTGAATTATGATGCACTTCTTTTGCCTCGACTCCTTCCGGAAAGTGCTTCATCCCTCTTA
>DAMDNS010000064.1:0-6379 GCA_032083605.1 Ureibacillus sp. | reverse complement strand
TCCCTCTTATGATGCACTTCTTTTGCCTCGACTCCTTCCGGAAAGTGCTTCATCCTTCTTATGATGCACTTCTCATGCTATTGATTCTACTCAAAAGTGCTTCATCTTTATAATGAAACCCATTTCGCTCTTCCATCTCCCTCATCATCTCCACTATGTAACACCTCTCTCATCTCCATCTCCCCTAAAAATGATTCTCACCAATAAAAAAAGCAGGGAAATTTATCCCTACTTTTTTTATCAACTTAACTCTATTTTCATCGTCCGCTTCCCTAAGAAGAGAATAATGAAATATATAATAAATAGCATAATCGAAATAAAGACCAAGAAGCTTACGGTATCTACCAGTTGTAAATAAAGTCCGCCAATAAACGGACCTGTTAAACTTCCTAAACTAAAAAATATTCCACATAACAGATTCCCTGTGGGCAGCAATTCCTTTGGAGTTAGGTCCGCCATATAGGTAATCCCTAAAGAGAATAGCGAACCAAGGAACATCCCCGATAATAAGAACGTACACATCACCAAAACTTCCGAATGCTCCAACAGGCTACCTAGTGCAAATAACACTGCCCCACTTAGAATTCCAATCAGGATCACTTTTCTTCTGCCAATTTTATCGCCAATCACTCCAATTGGGATTTGAGTAATTATCGCTCCTATCGAAAAGGCTGCTAGAATTACAGAAACCATCGACACATCAAAATCCTTGCGAAGGGCGTATACCGGAAACAGCGCATTTAACGATGTCTCTAAAACTCCATAAACGAAGGAGGGCAAAAATGCGACCCATGCATATTTGAAGGATAGTTTATAGCGATTGAGGCTATTATCTTCCGTGCTATCCCCTTTCAACACTTCCGGCTTTTCATTTTGTATAAAAAATACAAATGACCAAGCAATTAAACAAAGTACTGAAGATACGATAAACGGTAACGTTTCCGAAATCTTGACCAGATTCACCATCAAAGGCCCTACAGCAAAGCCTACCCCAAAGGACAACCCATAGATGGACATACTTTTCCCTAAATTTCCTTCAGGTGCCGAAGTAGTTAACCATGTTTGCGTAGCAAAATGCAGGCAGTGATCCCCAATTCCGATGAGCATTCTCAATATAAACCAGAACATAACGTTTTGCCAAAATGGGAACAATAATAATGAAACAAAAACAATAGCGCCACCAACTATAATAATCGGTTTATAGCCGAATCTCCTTAAAGGCTGTTCGATAAATGGTGATATTAATAAAGTACCTATGTATAATCCCGTCGCATTTAAACCATTTAAAGTTGACGAAACACCATCCGTTTCGAAAATAACGGATATAAGGGGCAATAGCATCCCTTGCGAGAATCCCGAGATAGAAACGATGATGATTAAAGTCCAAAATCTTCGTCTTTCATAGTTATTTGTTGCTCTCATGTACGTCCTCCAACTTAAAACTCTCCATAATCCCGTACTATATTATCACAACAATTTGAAAATAGCTTCAAGATTTTGCTTGGAAAACTGGACGAAGCAAACAGCGCTATAGCGATTTGCCTTATATGTACTAATTTTTATAAGAAAGCTTATCGTTCTTATCTGCAAATTAAAAAACCCTAGCATCTCAACCATTGTTGGACGCTAGGGTTTACAGTTCAATTTCCTCCATATTAGCTTGTATAAACATTATAACGGCTTTACCTGACAGCCGAAAACTTGTTTAAACTCCCTCCTTCTTTTTTGTAGAGTGAGTATCATTTTTTCGACCATCTCCCTTCGATTTGATATATTTACTATATCATATAATTTCAATATTGTAAATATTCAGAAATATATTTTTCTGTAATTAATACGTTTGTCCTATAAAAGGATTTTCACATATTATTTGAACTCTGATACTAAATTCGCTATGATGGTCTTGACGAAAGAGGTGTAATTATGTCGAACTCTATTACAGATAAAAACAAGCAAGTAAATTACTTAAAAGAACGCCTTCAAATTTTTGTTGAGGTATTAGATGCCATTGACCCAGAAACTGCTGATATTGAGGATATTGACAGACTAATTCAAATGCTGGATGATGTTGAAGATAAAATGGACCAATTCAACAACCGCAATGAAATTACAAAAGAATAACTTAAATTCAAAAGAGATGTCCCCTAACGTTTTAAAATGGAGGCATCTCTTTTTCTATCTATTCCACCTCCCATAGCTAGAATGTTTCCTTTATTTATTATCTCGTTAAATTTCTATGACTCTTTTTTTCATGAAATTAAAAAGGTATAATAAGTGTTGGAAATCAAAATATTCTGGGGGGAATATCCATGTCTCAAGTTGCAACTTCTTATCTACAAACACTGGAGAAAAGTCTTTATGACTTAGTAAGTGAAACATCAACGAACTTGCCTAAAGATGTTCGTCGTGCAATTAAAAAAGCAAAAGATGCTGAAAACGCTGGCACTCGTGCTGCGATGAGCTTAGACACAATCGCCAACAATATCGTAATGGCAGAGGATAATGTATCACCAATTTGCCAAGATACCGGCCTACCTACTTTTAAAGTTAAAACTCCAGTTGGTGTAAACCAACTAGAAATCAAAGCTGCTATTAAAAATGCAGTTGTACAAGCTACGAGTGACGCAAAATTACGTCCTAACTCAGTTGATTCATTAACTGGTAAAAACAGTGGAGATAACCTAGGTGATGGTGTTCCGGTTATTAAGTTTGAACAATGGGAAAAAGACTACATCGAAGTAAAGTTAATTCTTAAAGGCGGCGGCTGTGAAAACAAAAACATTCAATACAGCTTACCTTGTGAATTAGAAGGTCTTGGCCGTGCTGGTCGTGACTTAGACGGTATCCGTAAATGTATTTTACACTCTGTATGGCAATCACAAGGCCAAGGCTGTTCTGCTGGCTTCATCGGTGTAGGTATCGGTGGAGACCGTTCTTCTGGATATGATCTTGCAAAAGAACAATTATTCCGTCACGTAGATGATGTTAATCCAAACGAAGACCTGGCAAAATTAGAAGACTACATCGTTGAAAAAGCGAATACATTCGGTATTGGTACAATGGGCTTCGGTGGTGAAGCAACTTTACTTGGCTGTAAAATTGGCGTTATGCACCGTATCCCGGCTTCATTCTATGTTTCAGTAGCTTATAACTGTTGGGCTTACCGTCGTATGGCGATCGACATCGATGCAAATACTGGCGAAATTAAAGATTGGCATTACCAAGAAGGCGAAAAAATCACTTTCCGTGACGAGCCAAAATCAGAAGTGCAATCAGAAAGCAAAGTGGTTGAATTGACTGCTCCAATTACTGAAGAGCAAATTCGCGAGCTTAAAGTTGGGGACGTTGTAAAAATCAACGGTCGTATGTACACTGGCCGTGATGCAATTCACCATCACTTAATGAGCCACGATGCACCAGTAGATTTAAACGGACAAGTCATCTACCACTGTGGTCCTGTAATGGCAAAAGACGAAGAAGGAAACTGGACAGTGAAAGCTGCTGGACCAACTACGTCTATTCGCGAGGAGCCATACCAAGGCGATATCATGAAAAAATTCGGTATCCGCGCTGTAATCGGTAAAGGTGGTATGGGTCCAAAAACTCTTGCTGCTCTTAAAGAACATGGTGGCGTATACTTAAACGCAATCGGTGGTGCTGCACAGTACTACGCTGACTGCATCAAGAGCGTGGATGGTGTTGACTTACAAGAGTTTGGTATTCCTGAAGCTATGTGGCATCTAACTGTTGAAGACTTCACTGCTGTTGTAACAATGGACTCTCATGGTAACTCATTACATGCTGATGTGGAGAAATCTTCATTAGAAAAACTAGCTCAATTCGCTGAGCGTGTTTTCTAATAAGAAAAGCTCCTGCCGTTAGACATCGTTTCGCCTTAAGCGAATATCAATGAAAAAGTTAAACTTACTTAACCATTAAGCTGAATACAATTTAAACCTGTAGGAATCTTTGATTCTTACAGGTTTTTTTATTTCCCCCCCAGGTATTTTTACCCTCCTTTTTTGTAACACTTTCCTCACCATTTTAATAAAAAGAATTGTATTCAATTTACATTTCCCGCTCTCTATATTATAATTATTATAAATTAATAATAACTTCAATTTTATTCAAGTAATTGAAAACCATTATCAAATCCAATATTTATTACTACCTTGATAGTGAAATTCATTATCAAAAGGAGGATTGTATGAAATATTCTAATCGAGAAAACGATTATCTAATTGAGAAAATAAAAGAACATGGCGAATTGATCGCCGCTATAGTATCTGGTTTTATCATCTTACTAGCTTGGCGAATGGAATCCACCGGCCTTTCCACAGCTTCGGTTATTGCCTATTTAACAGCCTTTATCATCGGCGGTTATGCAAAAGCAAAAGAAGGTATTCTGGATACAATTCAAAATAAAAATTTAAATGTGGAACTATTAATGATTCTAGCTGCAATTGGTTCAGCCATTATTGGCTATTGGACTGAGGGGGCTATCCTTATCTTTATATTTGCACTAAGTGGCGCTCTTGAAACCTATGCGATGAATAAAAGCCACCGTGAAATTTCTTCGTTGATGAAGTTGCAGCCTGAGGAAGCTTGGCTCGTACGAGGTGGTTTTGAACCGATAAAAGTAGCGGTTTCCTCGTTAAAGGTTGGAGATCATCTACTAATTAAACCTGGTGAAAGAATTCCCGCAGATGGGGAAATTTTCAAAGGAACTTCTTCGATTGATGAATCTGCCATAAGTGGTGAATCTATGCCCGTTACAAAAGATGCCGGAGAAGAGGTATATGCTGGAACCGTGAATTTAAACGGGACATTAACAGTCAAAATGACCAAACCAAATTCAGAATCTTTATTCCAAAAAATTATTACTCTTGTACAATCAGCACAAAGTGAAAAATCCCCTTCACAGCAATTTATCGAACGCTTTGAAGGAACTTACGTCAAGTTTGTCTTATTAACTGTATTACTAATGCTATTCCTTCCCCACTTTTTACTCGGATGGGATTGGACAACAACCTTTTATAGGGCAATGGTTTTACTAGTTGTTGCCTCACCTTGTGCTTTGGTTGCCTCGATTATGCCGGCAACCTTAGCAGCTATTTCAAATGGAGCTCGAAATGGAATTCTCTTTAAAGGTGGCGTACATTTAGAGCATTTAAGCGTCCTAAAATTATTAGCTGTCGACAAAACCGGTACCCTAACTGTCGGAACACCGGTAGTGACCGATGTAATTGTCAGAGAAAGTTTGAATGAGAAAGATACGATTGCTATCCTAGCATCCATCGAATCCCAATCGAATCACCCATTGGCACAGGCGATTGCCAAATACGCTAAAGAAAATGAAATCCGGACAACACAAGGCATTGAAATTGAAGATGTTCCAGGTTGGGGACTAAAAGCAAGCATTCAAAGCAAAACTTATCTCGTTGGGAAACCTGATTTTGTAGGAAAAGAGGATGCAGCACAATTTGCAAATGGCGCTGCCGGAAAGCTTGCTGAAGAAGGAAAAACCGTGATTTTCTTGAAGGATCATGAAGGAATTGCAGCACTTGTTGCCCTCAAAGATACCGTTCGCGATGAAGCAAAACAAGCTGTAAAGCTATTAAAAGAGCTTGGCATCCATGTGACGATGCTCACTGGAGACAATGAAAAAACGGCAAAATCGATTGCAGCAGAAGCTGGCGTCAATGAATATATTGCTGAATGCTTACCTGAAACAAAAGTAAATCACATTAAGAATTATCTGGTTAAATATAAAAATGTCGGCATGGTCGGCGATGGCATTAACGATGCACCCGCACTTGCAACTGCAACGATTGGAATTGCAATGGGCGGCGGGACAGATGTTGCTCTAGAAACTGCCGATGTGGTATTAATGAAAAATGATTTATCAAAAATAGCCTATGCTGTTACTTTATCTAAAAAAATGCAGAGAATCGTAAAACAAAATATCATTTTTTCTATATCGGTTATCGCCCTCTTGATTGTTTCCAACTTTCTGCAAGTTGTCGATTTACCATTCGGAGTAATCGGCCACGAAGGCAGCACGATTTTGGTTATTTTAAATGGATTACGCATGTTAAAATCATAAAAATTTTTGGAGCTTTTGCTTTTCTTAGCAAAAGCTCTTTTTGGTGTTCATGTGTGGGACACTCGGAGTTTCCGTCATCATAGATTTGTCACATTAGAGCCCATTTGGTGACACTACGAATCACCTTCATCAGTGATTTGTCACTCTTGAGCCCATTTCGTGACACTACGAATCACCTTCAGCAGTGATTTGTCACTTTCGAACCCGTTTCGTGACACTCCGATTCCTATTCAGCTGTGATTTGTCACTTCAGAACTCGTTTCGTGACACTCT
>DAMDNS010000063.1:0-9379 GCA_032083605.1 Ureibacillus sp. | reverse complement strand
CATGAGCATGTTGCCTCTATTAACTGGAATCCTGGTAGGGATGCAATTCAAACTAACTCAAATTCAAACAGCTAGTGTAGGGATCGCCACTGTCATTGGAAGTGGTGCCATTTTAAAAACAGCTGAAGGTCTCTTTACTTTAAATGGGATTGGCGTAACACTTAACTCAGGATTAACGGCTGCTCTTGCTGTACTTTTTGTTAAACTGGTTGGCGAAAAGTTAAAAGAGTACTCTATTCTACTAATACCGATGCTATCCGTAGTAATTCCCGGAATGATCGGATACATGATTTTGCCTTACGTAAGAACAAGCGCTGGTCTCATTGGTGAAGGCGTCGCTTACCTAACAGGTTTACAGCCTGTGTTAATGGGGGCTCTACTTGCCGTAATATTTGGAGTAGTTATTATCTCACCAATTTCAACTGTCGGAATCGCAACGGTCATCATGCTTTCAGGTATTGGATCTGGTGCAGCAAACCTAGGTATTGTAGCAGTTGGGATGGGGCTATTCCTGGCAAGTCTTAAAGCCAATTCACTAGGTACAGCCTTAGCTCATGTTTTAGGATCTCCTAAAATTCAAATGCGCAACTTCTTTATGAAGCCAACCATTGCCATTCCGATGCTTATTACCGCCGCTATTCTTGGGGGACTTGCCGGAGTTTTCAACGTTCAAGGAACTCCTTATAGTGCAGGATTCGGTCTATCCGGCTTAGTTGGCCCACTGAATTTTATTAATCTGGCTGAAGGTGGCTGGAATAGCTCAAACATTGCAATCATGCTAGGCATGTTCTTTATCCTGCCGCTGATTTTGAACCTGATTTTTATCTATATATTTAAAAAGAAACTAAAGCTAGTAAAAGACGAAGATTACAAATTAGATTTTGAATGATAATGAACAAGAGTCTTCCATTTTGAGGCACGGTCTCACTTTTCGAGTGCAAAAAGTGAAAGAATGGTTAAATAACTAAAAGCATGGCAATTCATTCCTAATGGAGAATTGCCATGCTTTTAATTTTTATAGAATGTCCTTAAAATCAAATCTGTTAGCAATAGTTGTTAAATTTCGTGTACGTATAAGAGTTGTTAGGCGGAGAATTTCCGTCTAATGTATTGAATGGATGCTTAGGAAGCGAAGATAAACGGAGATTTTCCGATTAACCGCACTAAATAAGTCAAAATGCGATGATTTTGATAATATAAACGGAAAAACTCCCTTTATTTGAATGGAAATCTGGAAATTTCTAAATTTAAGCGGAAATCTTCCTTTTATTTTTAACGCCATGAAAGCAAATAGCTTTTCTCAGGGGAATGTTCCAATCTATAGATTGCAATTATTTTTGCAATCAAAAAGAGGCTTTCGGATTTATCCTGAGATTTTTTATGCTCATTTAGCCAAAACGTTGATACAGCAAATAAAAAATAGGAGTAGGAAATCATTGCGATTTCCCCCCATTGTTCTAACACCTTAAAGAGAACCCATTACATTTTAATTGAGGCATCTTTTTTCAGCTTTAAAATCAGGCTTCCTTCTTCTCCTGCGTTTTGCGTTTTCTTGTTGTTGTTTTCTTTTTCGTCGTGGATGTTGATGTTTTATCTAGTGACGCCTGTAACGCCGCCATTAAATCCGTCATATCGGATGGAATCACGGCTTCTTTTTCAGTAGCCGAAACGGTTAACTCGCCATTTTTCTTCTGCTCAATTAACTCCATTAAGGCTGTTCGATAATCATCCTCATATTTATCCGGCTCAAATTTTGCTGTGAGCTGTTCGATTAACATTAACGCCGTATCAAGCTCCTTTTCCGTTACCTTTTCATCACTTGGAATATTCGGCACCTCTTCTGTACTTCGAACTTCGTCTGGAAAATGAATCGTCTCCATGATTAATGTTTCATTGTATACACGCACAATAGCCAGCTGTTCCTTCGACCGGATTGTAATTTTCGCAACGCCAATTTTCCCTGAATCACTTAATGCCGACCGTAAAAGTGCATAAGCCTTTCCCCCTCCAGTATCCGGGGCCATAAAATAACTTCGTTCAAAATATATTGGGTCAATCTCTTCTAGCTTTACAAACTCGAGTATTTCTACTGCCTTGTCCTCATTTTCTTTTCGCAGATTTTCAAGCTCTTCATCATCTAATACGACAAATTTATTTTTTGAGTATTCATAGGCTTTTACGATGTCTTCACTTTTTACTTCCTGCTCACATACTGGACAAACCTTTTGATAGTTGATTGGACTATTACACTCTTTGTGAAGCTGTCTTAGCTTGATATCTTTATTTTCCGTGGCTGCATGTAGCTTAACTGGAATATTGACAAGTCCAAAGCTAATACTGCCTTTCCAAACTGTATGCAAATTTCTCACCTGCTTTTTTCTTATTATGATGATTCGAACTGTTATCTATGTATAACCATCACAATTAGTTGAAAACTAAATAAAAAAGAGGTTTTTCAAAATGAAACCGATGCTCCTTACTCCGGCTGATACTATCCCTACAAGTGAAGATTGGAATTATGAAATAAAGTATGATGGTTTTCGCTGTATTTTAAAATGGGACACAAATGGCGTCACCTTAATTAGCCGAAATGATAAAGAACTCACTGAATACTTTCCCGAAATTATTAATTTTTGCAATGAACTTACAGCTCAAATCTCTCCCTATTTACCACTTCTTCTCGACGGTGAAATTGTCTATTTGAGGAATGATTTTAAAAGTGATTTTTCAACTGTACAGTCACGAGGGAGAATGCGCACCAAAAAGACAATTACTGAGTCGAGCGAAAATTTTCCATGCAACTTTATCGCATTTGATTTACTTCAACTAAATGGGAAAGAGATTGTGGAAACTCCACTTGAGAATCGTAAAAGGAAGCTCCATTCCCTATTTGAATCTCTCCAATTAGCGCTTTCTCCGAATTACAGAGATAAAGGAAGTCTTCAATTGGTTGAGGTATTTACTGATAGTGAAGAAGTTTGGGAAAAGGCGAGGGAATGGAATAGTGAAGGAGTAATTGCAAAGAAAAAAGCGAGTCTTTGGGAACACGGTAAAAGGTCAAACCTATGGCTGAAAGTGAAAAATTGGCGAATCGTAACAGTCATTCTTACAATTTTCGATCAAATGAATGGTTATTTTAATGGGGCGGTTTATGTGGGTGACCAATTGGTAGAAATCACTACTTTCCGACACGGTCTCTCAGAAGACGAATTGCAAACACTTGCGACATTTTTTCAAACGAAAGGTACGAAAACCAGTGCGACAACTTGGACATTGCCGCCATCCATCTGTGTGGATGTCGCGTGCATTGATTTTGATGGGAAAAAGCTTAGAGAGCCGCGCTTTGACGCTTTCCGCTTTGATATTCCCCCTTCTGAAGCGACGTGGAAAAGGATGCTGCGAGGGCTAAATCCCATTTCAGAAAAGGTGACGATTACTCATCCAGAGAAGCCAGTCTGGCCAGCTGTTCAATTAGTGAAGGATGATTATCTATATTACCTTCAAGAAGTCGCGCCCTTCTTTTTACCATTTTTAAAAAATCGGTTGCTGACAAATATCCGTTATCCACACGGGATACCCGGAGAAAGCTTTTATCAAAAGAACGCTCCAGAATACATGCCAAGCTTTATCGAAACAAGTGTTGAGGAAGATATCGAATATATTGTTTGCAACGATATGAACACTTTGCTTTGGTTGGGGAATCAGCTGGCAATCGAATTCCATATTCCTTTTAAAACCATTGATACAACATATCCCACTGAAATCGTTTTTGACCTGGATCCACCATCTGTCGAGCATTTTTCATTGGCTGTATCAGCAGCTTTAAGTATGAAGGCAATTTTCGATAATTTTAATTTGCATTCCTTTATTAAAACTTCTGGCGGAAAAGGACTGCAAATTTATATTCCTCTTCCAAAGGACACGTTTACCTTTGATGAAACAAGGATTTTCACTGAATTTGTGTGTCGCTTTTTAGTAGAACAAAATCCAGCATCCTTCACGATTGAAAGGATGAAAAAAAATCGCGGCAATCGTTTGTATTTAGATTACATTCAGCATGCAGAAGGAAAAACAATCATTAGCCCCTATTCGCCCAGAGGCAATGATCAGGGATTAATAGCCACTCCTTTAGAATGGCATGAAGTAAATTCCAGTCTAACGCCCAAACTGTTTACTATTCCGGCAGTACTAGAACGCATTAAAACTAAAGGAGATTTGTTTCAGGACTTTTATAAGGTTGGAGAAATTCAGCCATTTGAAGCCGTCCTTAAAAGCTTGGTTAAGCTGACGAAGAAGAAATAAGGATTTTGGGATGGAGATTTCATCTCAATTTCTTCTTCGGTCTATTTCTTGGGAGTTTCCACCATATAAACCCTTACGCATTTACGAAAGAATAGGTTCTTCGCTCTCCATTCTTTTTCTTCTCACATTTCTTCCGCTAAAATATTGATAGCACAATATAATCACAAGCACCAAATCGATCAAGTCCCCACCATAATACATCAGCATTCCACCTTGCTCGGCGTCTGCACGGTTTATACCAGCAGGTGGATTTGCATAAATCCATTTTGATAATATGCCGTGTGCTGCCATCGACAAAATTAAAACAAAGGCCCTTAGTTGAAAGCTTGTACGATGGGGCGTTATTTCTACATAAATCATAGAAAGAGTAAAAATATATCCAGCCAAAAAAATATGCACGTGAACAAATAGGAACAGCCAGATAGAGGCATGCATCGCACTAAATAAATCCGTAGCATAAAGAATCCACAGCCCACCTATATTCAATAAACTCGCAATTATAGGATGTGTAATCCACTTTATATACCTACATTTCAACAGCTTACTTATAAACCTTCCCCATTTAACAGGAACAGTCCTTAATAGTAGTTTCATCGGTGCACCAAGTACAAGAAGAAGAGGACCTAGCATTCCTAACAGTAAATGAGTCACCATATGTGCCTCAAAGCTTGTATGCGCTCGATCTGCAATTGGCCCCATTATTGCAAAATATACAGAAAAAACGCCCATTACCCAAAAGGCAATTCGAATCAAAGGCCACTTCTTATATTTTTGATTAGTCCAGTAGGCTGCAAGGATATAACTGATTATAAAAAATATAGGCACAGCATAGCTGAAAAAACCCAGAAGCCCAGTTATCCCCATACGCATTTCATGATTATGCATCATGTTTCACCTGATTTTTCTTTTGCCTTGGCGTTTTTTTCTGAAGCAATAGAATTAATCCAACTATAATCATGCACGCTGCGATTACATTCCACACGATATCGTAGTAGATCACATCGCTTACATATCGAATTTGGTGCAGGCGCATCAGCTTATGCTGGATAATTCCGTCATACAGCTGGAATACACCAGCACCTAGGATTGCAGCTCCAAGCCATCCTTTAATGTCCCAAACTTTACGTTTCCGGATATCAGACAGCATAAATAGACCTAAAACCGTAGCAAACCAACTAAATGCATGGAAGATTCCATCTGAAATCAGCCCCATGCTTGTAGTCGACTTGTCATAAAAATGATGCCAATGTAAAAGTTGATGGAAAACAGCCTCATCTATAAAAGCAACGAACCCTAATCCAACCAAAATGCCTGACCAAAAGTTAAACGGCTCATCTTGACTATTTTTCCTTTTTTCCAAATGATTCACCCTCAAGTTAAGTTCTACCTGCTTTCTCTTATTTTATCCATCTCTGGTACTGGTAAACCTAAAGCAAGGGGAAAAATAAAAAGAAGATACCCCAACTTTAAGGCATCTTCTTTCATATTGACATTAGTGGTGATGGTGGTGATGATGATGGTCACCCTCTTGATCATTTTTACATAAAATCGAATTCTCATGGGCATGCTCCGAATCTTCCATTTGAACGGTAATATGACCAATTCCGAGATGGAGTAATTCATGCTCGATTGATTTTAATAGACTCCGACTTTCCTGGATTGTCATGTCTTCGGCAACAACCGCATGACATGAAAGTGCGTTTTGGCCACTCGTAATACTCCACACGTGCAAATCGTGAATATCAATAATGCCGGGTTTATTTTTAAAGACATGAATAATTTCATCGATCTGAATATTGCTTGGAGCACCTTCCATCAGCACATGAATAGAATCCTTTGTCACGCGAATCCCGCTTACCAAGACAAGAAGGGCCACAATGACACTCGCTAGTGGATCAGCCCAGCCCCAGCCAAATACCATAATGAGAAGTGCGGCAATAATTGCACCGACCGATCCCAACATATCTCCAATAACATGTAAAAATGCAGCTCGAAGATTCAAGTTTTCCTTTGTATCGGCACCTCGCAGTAAAATCCATGCAACTAGAATATTCACCAATAACCCTACAATAGCAATAACCAGCATGCCCGAAGATGTAATCTCCGGCGGGTTTGAGAAGCGTTCGATTGCTTCGTAGAAAATAAACAAAGCCACAACAATTAATGTCACACCATTAAAGACGGCAGCCAAAATTTCAAATCGTTTATAGCCAAAGGTTTTACTGTAGCTTGCTGTCTTTTCACCAAATTTAAAGGCCAATACCCCAACACCTAAAGAAATCGCATCACTTAACATATGGCCTGCATCAGATAATAAGGCAAGACTATTCGTTAAGAATCCACCAATCACTTCTACGATCATAAAGGAAGCGATGATAAAAAAAGCGATGGTTAATGTTTTTTTATTTGCTCCATGGGTGTGGTTATGATGAGCATGATCATGTCCGTGTCCGTGTCCCATATTATTGCCCCCTTCCATTTATATATCAGTATATGCGCATATAATAATATTGGTTATCATTCCAAGGAATTCCTTTTCTTCTAGCTATGCTTTGAATGCTCAATCGTTTGCTTTAGCATGTGCATTACATGTTCATCATCATAAGAATAAAATAGGCTAGTGCCCTCTCGTCTATATTTAACCAAACGTAAATTTTTCAAGAAGCGAAGCTGATGTGATACGGTGGATTGTCTTAATTCAAGCGCTTCTGAAATTTCATTGACCGAATGCTCTTTCTGGAATAATAAGTTTAAAATACGGATTCTTGTTGGGTCACTTAACGCTTTAAAGGTTTGCGAGACAAGAAATAGTGTCTCTTCATCCAAGTCATAAGGATGTTCATTCATTTGTTCTTCCAACTTAGCCCCTCCCATTCATATATGATTATATATTCATATATGAATATATTATGCGAAATAGTCCCCTTTGTCTAGCAATTTATGTAAGAAATTTCACCTCGCTGACTTACTACCTTCAATTATTCCTGTTCTATCTACAATGCAATAAAAGAGCTAGCATAACCGAAGTATGCTAGCTCAATTTATTAATTAATAGTATCTGTATGCATTGCCAGTTTCATAGACTTTATGCGCCAATTGAATAGTTGATACAGCAAGTTCAGCATAAGTGACTGATTTTTTCGGATTGAATAAGCCATTTTCAGATGGAAGAACTTTGAGTGCATCTGCTAAAGCTACATAACCAGTATAGGTAACATCCTTTGCATCTTTTAAATCCTTCAGATTATAAATATCGCTATGTCTAGCTGCCTGCTCCAAGCCAAGTGCTCTGACATACCATACAGCAAGCTGTTCACGAGTAATATTTTCCGAAGGATTAAACTTACCATTCTCAGCATCTAAAATTCCCATCGAAACAGCACGTTCCGCTACTTGATAGTAAGGACTCTCGGGGCTAATATCTGTAAATGATTGATGACTCTCTTCTTGCTGAAGATAGCTTGTATCATAGAAGTAAGAGATTGATTTTATAAGCACCTTCAAGGCATCCCCTCTAGATACTGATGTTTCAGCATTGAAGCTACTGTCTTTAACCTCTAGAATATTATTTTGAATCAAATAGTTTAATTCTTCTTCTGCTGTAGCATGCGTTACAATCGGATACTCTTTCACGCCGTATATACTTGTCCAATCACCAGTTGTTGCGTCTATTGAAGTGGATGACTTCTCATTGTAAACCGGATTATAGACTAATGAATAATGCTTGGTTTCTTCTTTAAAATCTTCTTTTGCATACTGCAGCTTCAGGCTCAGTGCTTCTTTAAAAATCTTCTCAGCTTGTTCTTTCGATAAAACTCCATCTGTTGTTGGCCATTCTTCGATTGCTAGTGAATTTACATAAATATTATTTAAAGCTCCATCAAAACCAATTCCAACACTGATATCATTTCCTGCCACTACAATACCATTTACTATTCTTGGGAATGTGAAATTATATACCCCATAATCTTGATCGGTATAAGGCTCAACAATAGGCTTGATATAATTGTGCATTGATGATGGCACCCACTGTTTTAAGTACTCGACTGCTTTTGATAGGGCTTGTTCACTTGTTATCTTTTTCCCATCGTCAGGTTTTACTCCAGCGCCAGCCAAAACTTCATTTTTAATATTGTGGTAGTAAATAATTTCCCCTGTCTGCTTGTCTAATTCCAGGCTTGTCCCAAATCCATTGCCATTTGCATTTTCATAGGAGTAGTAGATGCTAATGATTTCTTTTCCGTCTGAAGTAGTTCTTTCTTCAATACTTTCAAACCTTAGCTTTGTATCCTGCTCATCAATCGTTAATAAATTTTTCGCAATTTCCTTTGCATCTTCAATCGAAATTGCCTCTTGTCTAGGTTCTAATGGCTTCTGTGCAAGCTTTTCTATTTTTTTATTGTTTGGTAGTTTCTCTTTGAATCCATCATTTGTAAGCCATTGACCATTTAGTGCATTCACCCCTGAAAATTGAGTAACGGGTGTGTACACTAGTTGTACTGATGGTTTATCTGTTTGGTAGTCGTAGTTAACTTGGTATTGTAATTGTAAATTCAAGTTTTCTTTTACCTTACTTAGTACATCTTTTTCATTTACTAGATTTGCTGCTTGATCATAAGTATTTTTCCCATAGCTTATTGGGTATTGATGAAACTGAATAACCTCCCCATTGCCAAGAACGACAACTTCCATTCTCTGATCTGCGATTTCAATATTGTTTTCTGTACGGATAAATGAGAAATAATAATGAATAGGCTCTGTGATTAACTGATTTGAATAGTAATAATAATATTCATTATTATTTTTATCGAGCTGATACTGTTTTCCATTCGAAAACTTTTTAACAAAATCCTGTGCTAAAGTTTGAGCCTCTTCCTTTGATACTTTAGCTGGGAAAAGGGCATCTTTTTTATTCACCGGATCAAAACTAAAGCTTTCTAATTCTAATTTATCTCCAGTAAAAGTCGCACTTCCGTAGATTTCTTTACCTTGGACTAATTTCGAAAAGCTTAGATCATATCGAATGATTTCATCATCCGGATAATAATGGCCAGTACTCATATAGAAGTCACTTTCT
>DAMDNS010000062.1:0-9398 GCA_032083605.1 Ureibacillus sp. | reverse complement strand
TGGTTTGGGCGGGGATTGTGACATTTTCCTCTTCCCGTCACCATTGATTTGTCACGCAAGAGCTAAAAGCGTGACACTATCCACGCAAACCACGATTGTTTTGTCACACAAGAGCACAATTGGTGACAGTTTCTACACAAACCACCATTGATTTGTCACGCAAGAGCTGAAAGCGTGACACTATCCACGCAAACCACGATTGTTTTGTCACGCAAGAGCTGAAAGTGTGACACTTTCCATGTAAACCACCATTGATTTGTCACGCAAGAGCTGAATTGGTGACAGTTTCTACACAAACCACCGATGATTTGTCACCCAAGAGCTGAAAGCGTGACACTATCCACGCAAATCACGATTGTTTGGCACGCAAGAGCTGAAAGTGTGACACTTTCCATGCAAACCACCGATGTTTTGTCACGCAAGAGCTGAAAGCGTGACACTATCCACGCAAATCACGATTGTTTTGTCACGCAAGAGCTGAAAGCGTGACACTATCCACGCAAACCACCGATGATTTGTCACGCAAGAGCTGAATTGGTGACAGTTTCTACACAAACCACCGATGTTTTGTCACGCAAGAGCTGAAAGCGTGACACTATCCACGCAAATCACGATTGATTTGTCACGCAAGAGCTAAAAGCGTGACACTATCCACGTAAACCACCATTGTTTTGTCACCCAAGAGCTGAATTGGTGACAGTTTCCACGCAAATCACCGATGATTTGTCACCCAAGAGCTGAAAGTGTGACACTTTCCATGCAAACCACCGATGATTTGTCACGCAAGAGCTGAATTGGTGACAGTTCCTACACAAACCACCGATGATTTGTCACGCAAGAGCTGAAAGCGTGACAGTTTCTACGCAAATCACCATCGATTTGCCCCACAAGAGCTCAATTCGTCCGAATAAAGTGCGCAGCTGCATAGGCAGCTGCGGTTTCTGTAGCCGAACAACTCGCTTTATACACTGAATTAGAAGCGAAGGTCCCCCCTAGCTCTTCGGCTGATACTTCAAAAGTGTAAATAACTCCTCTTTCTCTTTTGCAGTTAAATCGCGCCACTGACCTACTTTTAGATTTCCAAGGTGAATGTTCATGATGCGGATTCTTTGCAGTCTTTTGACAGAGTAGTCTAGAGCTGAACACATGCGACGGATTTGACGGTTTAGTCCCTGCTCCAGCGTAATTTTAAATACGTGAGATGACACTTTTTCCACCTTGCAAGGTAAAGTTTTTGTATCTAGAATCTCCACTCCCGAAGCCATTTTCTTTAAAAACTGATCGGTAATCGGGCGGTCTACCTGGACTACATATTCTTTTTCATGATGATTCTCGGCACGCAGGATTTCATTGACAATATCCCCGTCATTCGTCAGCAGCAATAGCCCCTCCGATTCTTTATCAAGTCGCCCGATGTGGAAGATTCGCTTGGAATGACCGACAAAATCCACAACGTTCCCCTTGATATGCCGTTCGGTGGTACTTGTAATGCCGACCGGTTTATTTAAAGCAATATAAACAAGCTCTTCTTCTTTTTTAACGGGTTTGCCATCTACGCAAACGACATCCCCCACGTTTACCTGACTTCCTACAGTCGCAAGCTCGCCATTAATAGTAATGCGGCCTTCCTCAATCCATTTATCTGCACCGCGGCGTGAAGTAACGCCCGTTTCACTTAAAAATTTATTTATTCTCATAAAATCTCCTATAACTTGTAGTGATTCAAGTATACAATAATCAATTTCATTGGCTCTACTATTGTTGACGACAAATGCCGGAAAAATTCCTAGCAGCTTCTCGTAAATGCATTATATCGTTGCTATGGAATTTATAGTATTTGTCGAAAAATTTTCTTTAAAAAATGGGATATTTTAGATATATTTTCCCGACTAAAACAATATATATTACTAAATACCTTTTAGATTGGGATACTTCGGTGTAAAGGTATTGGAAGATTAATAGTTGAAAAGGGGAGACTATAATTATGTCAGTATTAACAATGGCTTACGCATTTCCAAACACAGAAGGCGCAGTAGTGAATTTCAAGGATAAGTATGACAACTATATTGGTGGTAAATGGACACCTCCTGTAAGAGGTCAATACTTTGAAAATGTAACTCCTGTTACTGGAAAAGTATTTACGGAAGTTGCTCGCTCAACTGAAGAGGATATTGAATTAGCGTTGGATGCAGCGCATGCAGCAAAAGAATCGTGGGGACAAACATCTGTTGCAGAACGTGCCAACATTTTAAATAAAATCGCGGATCGTATTGAAGAAAACCTAGAACTGCTGGCTGTTGCTGAAACTTGGGAAAATGGGAAAGCAGTTCGCGAAACTTTAAATGCTGACTTACCCCTTGCTATTGATCACTTCCGATATTTTGCGGGGGCAATTCGTGCACAAGAAGGTGGACTGAGCCAGATTGATAATGATACGGTAGCATATCATTTCCATGAACCAATTGGTGTAGTAGGACAAATCATCCCTTGGAATTTCCCTTTACTAATGGCTGTCTGGAAACTAGCACCGGCACTTGCAGCTGGAAATTGCGTTGTATTAAAACCTGCAGAGCAAACACCGACTTCGATCATGGTGTTATTGGAGCTGATTGAGGATTTACTTCCACCGGGTGTTGTAAATATTGTGAACGGTTTTGGCTTAGAGGCTGGGAAACCGCTTGCTTCAAATCCACGTATTGGAAAAATTGCCTTTACTGGGGAGACAACAACGGGTCGTTTAATCATGCAATATGCATCACAAAATATTATTCCTGTAACACTAGAGTTAGGTGGAAAATCACCAAATATCTTCTTTGAGGATATCATGGATGCTGATGATGAATTTTTAGATAAAGCAATTGAAGGCTTTGTATTATTTGCACTAAACCAAGGGGAAGTATGTACTTGTCCATCTCGTGCATTAATTCAAGAGTCGATTTACGATAAATTTATCGAGCGTGCATTAAAGCGTGTCGAGGCAATTAAAACAGGAAATCCATTAGATCCAAGTACGATGATGGGGGCTCAAGCGTCTTCGGAACAAATGGAAAAAATTCTATCTTACCTGGATATTGGAAAGCAAGAAGGAGCGCAAGTATTAGCCGGTGGAGACCGCAATGCTTTAGAAGGTGACCTGGCAGATGGCTACTATATTCAGCCAACAGTATTTAAAGGAGATAACAGCATGCGCATCTTCCAAGAAGAAATTTTTGGACCAGTTGTGGCTGTTACAACATTCAAAACAAAAGAAGAAGCATTGGAAATTGCCAATGACACACTTTATGGGCTGGGTGCCGGCGTTTGGACACGCGACATGAATACTGCTTATCGCTTCGGTCGCGGTATTGAAGCTGGTCGTGTATGGACAAACTGCTACCACGCATATCCTGCACATGCTGCATTTGGTGGCTATAAAATGTCTGGTGTCGGACGTGAAAACCATAAGATGATGCTAGAGCATTACCAACAAACGAAAAACCTTCTGGTAAGCTATAGTCCTAACAAGCTTGGATTCTTCTAATTCTTAGAAGATAAGTAAGCTATTTGATATTAAACAGTGTCTAGTTTCAGCGCCCAGCCCCTCGAGGTCGCTTCGGTATCTTCCCACGTGTGCAAGCACACTTGTCAGATACCGCAAGCTTGTCAGGGCTAAGCGGGGCGCTTGCACTCTTCTTAGAAAAGGGGGGCTCATGTGGTTGAACGTGTAACCGCTACTGATGCTGCACTTGAATTGATTGAACGGTTAAAGGAAAAACACGGTGCGATTATGTTCCACCAATCTGGTGGCTGTTGTGATGGCTCTTCACCCATGTGTTATCCAGAAGGGGATCTCATCATCGGAAATGCTGATATTCTACTCGGAGAAATCGGCGGGGCCAAGTTCTATATGCACAAAAGCCAATTTGATTATTGGAAGCATACACAGTTAATTATTGACGTAGTAGACGGCCGCGGAGGAATGTTCTCGTTGGAGGGGGTAGAGGGGAAACGCTTCCTTACCCGCTCGAGAGCATTTACCAAAGAGGAGCTAACTTCATTAAAATAAGAAAAAGCATTCTTTCTGGTTATGGAAAGAATGCTTTTTCTATGAATGTAAGCAAAGAGGAAATAGAAAAATATAATCCAATAGAACGAATTCTTTAGCTGGAGCCCCATTTTCAAAATTACATATGTTAGGATAAAAGAAAAAAAGGGGTACATAGGAAAGAGAATGAAAACTATTAAAAAGTTATGGATTGTAACGGTTATTTTAACAATTTCACTAACGGTATTTGGCGATAACAAGGCTTTGGCTAATCAAAATGTTGGAAAAGGAATCTATCTAAAAAATAATGTAACTATTATAGTGAATGGTGAGAAAGTTACATTTAGAGATCCTATTGTCAACAAGTCTGGTTATCTATTTTTGCCAATGAGGAGCTTTTATGAGGCAATTGGTACTACTGTAGATTGGAACCAAAAAGCTAAAATTGCTAGTGCGGAGAAAAATGGCAATCGGATAGATGTAACCCTAAATTCAACTAAGGCAAAAGTAAATGGAAATACGGTTTCCGTTTATGTTCCACCGTTCCTTTATAAGGATCGAACTTACGTGCCAATCCGATTTTTAAGTGAAAATTTCGGTGGCTCCGTAATATGGAATGAAACGTTGCAAAGAGTAGATATCTATTTTGATAATCAACAAAATCCAGAGCCGGCTGAGCCGATTAATCCAGTAAATCCAGATCCATATTATCTACATATAAATAATAAGCGTCTTCTGATGGAGGATCCAATCGTAACGAAACAAGGAAGAACCTATATTCCAGCAGAGTATTTCTATGAAAATCTCGAAAATGCCTCAGGAAAATGGCTTTCGGAGCAACAATTTGAATTGCAGGTTTCCGGATTAATCTTCGTCTTTACCAATGGAAGCAATACGGTCCAAGTAAATGATGAAATGGTTGTCACAGAAGAAAAACCTTTTATACAATCAACGAAGATGTATGTTCCGGTTAATTTCGTAGTGAATGCGCAAGGCGGAAACTTAAGATATCTAGCAAACCAAAGAGAAATGTATATTTATTTGGATAAATATATGTTCACAAGTGAGTTTCTAGAAAAATCTTACGGATCAACAAAGGTCCCTCAGGTAACGCCATCTGCTAGCTTAACGGGAACGCGTACTTTGCTGGTAAGTGATAATCCTGAAACGTTAACTTCGAATTTAATACCAAATTCAATAGCAACACTTTCGCAACAAAAAGTACAATCTAGCAATCCAAAGAATGAACATCGAGTTTTTGGGTGGCATTATAATACCCTCGGGAAAAATGTAAACTTAGGGATAACAATCGAAAATAAATCTTCAACTACTAGTTTACAAGTAACAAAATCAGAAGGTCTTTTCAAAACAAGCGGGAACAGCTGGATCAATTACGATATTGGGTTGCCTATAGCGGACCAGGTTTTGAACAACAAGCTAACCCCGGCTAAAAGCAGTGGCATTACCATTGCACCAGGAGAAACAAAGACAATAGAATCATATTATTTATATGATAAGTATATTATCGGGTTTCTCCATGATGTAGATGTTCAGCCGGTCGGAGGCAGTGAAAGCAACTATATTATCCGAACAGTTCTTTCAAAAAATGATGAGGACCTAACAACAATACATTCTGATCCCGTTTCGATCGATGCCTTTGCACAGCATCCTAGAGGTGTTTGGCCAAGCTCGGAAATCCTTTCTGAATTCCCGATATACACGATTGGTAATCCTGAGGTAGGCTATAGTATTTCGAACGGAAAGACGGACAATTTATTTACGAAGGAAAACTCTTTGGAGCAGATCAACGGGGTAGTTGGTAATCCAGGACATTTTGGAGTGGACTATTTAGTGAATATCCCTATTAATAACCCAACTGGTCAATCCCAAACGGTCAAACTAAAATTATCAGGTCGTGGCGGTTTCTATAGTGGGGCCATTAAAGTAAACGGGGTAGTTCATCTGATTCCTACTTTAAGACCGGGAACAGAGTATTTAGAGCTTCCTGGCTATACAGTTAATGCCGGTTCTGATGTAATTAAATTAGAAGTAATGCATGCTGGCGGAAGTAACTTACCACTAGCTATCTATATAGAAACAGAATAAAAATAGCCCGTTCAAGATGGTGGTAATGGCGAATATTTTTCAGAAAGGCTTTTTGCTAGAATTTTCTAGTGAAAAGCCTTTTAATTTGAAACTCATTGCGTTGAAAATCGTAGAATATTTGGGAGTGATCTAAATGAGCGATGAGCAATTTATAAAACAATTTCAGGATAACTATAATCGTGTTTTTAATTATTCAGGAGGTCAGGACATCCAGCTGATGATGTCTTTAGCGTGTAAATATACATTAGCTGAAAAACAGTTTAGTGGGGTAGCTTTACAAAAGGTGATGGAACTAGTGCAAGAGGGTGATTTAAATGCCCTGCCTATACGGTTGGAAACAAGAACGGGCTATAAATTAGCCTATCATCTTTTGCAGCAGGACAATATGAGTCAGGAAATTCAGCGCGTAGCAGAAAATGATAAAATTTTACAAGAAGTGAAATTTAAAAAATCCCCGCTTCGGACTTTAGGAGCTATATATCTACAGCAAAGTAATTTAGAGCATGCATTAAGAGCGAAGAAGTTATTTGATGAGATGCACCGAAATCAGCCCATCTTAACTACAAAAGAAGATATTCCTTATATAGTATTTTTAACAACTGATCCTGATATAGAGACAAAAGATCAAGCGGATACTATTATGAAATACTATAGCAGCCTTAAAAATAATCATTTTATGATGGGGAACCACCTACAAGCATTAGCTCAAATCATGACGGTCTACAGCTCTAACTACAATAAAACTTTAATGGAATATGTTGCGAAACTAAGGGAAGGGCTATTAGAACGAGGCGTAAAAGTAAAGAAACTCCATTATCCCTATTTGGGTGTATTAGCTTTAGCTGCAACAAATGAGACGAAAATGAACGAAATTACTTCTCTATATAACCGTTTAATTGAACTGGGAATTTTTAAAAATGCCAAGGACCATGCATTGATTGTAGCCATACAAAAAGTAGTTCAAGATGTGCTGGAAGTTAGTAATTTAATCGATATTACGCCTTTGACTAACGTAGTAGGATTATTTGATATGGTGGATTTCGTATTAGATTTAGGTCCCATTTTTCCGTCGTCAGTATCTGATGTAATCGATTTTTTTAATTAGACAATCCTAAGCAACTTTAAGCGTGAACCTAAGATAATAGTGATACAATAGTTATAAGAAGTCTATCGGAGGTTGTTATCGATGAAAGAGACAAGATTATGGATTAATGGGAAATGGGAAGATGCAGAAAAAAGCTATTCTTTAAAAGCGCCTTATTCTGGTGAAGTGATTGCACAAGTAGCAAAGGCTTCTGTAGAAGATGTTGAACGTGCTATAGAAGGAGCGCATCAAGCATTTCTAGCCTTTAAAAAGACAACAGCTTATGAAAGAGCAGAAATTTTATATAGAGTAGTAGAGATTATGCGCGGCCGTAAAGAGGAATTTGCCCGTATTTTAGCTGTAGAAGCTGGTAAACCGTTATCTGCGAGCTTAACAGAGATTGACCGAACAATTGCAACTTACCAATTTTCAGCTGAAGCAGCAAAGCAATCTATGGGGGAAACTGTTCCATTAGACGCTGCACCAGGAACAAAAGATCGCATTGGCTATACAAAAAGAGTGCCGATGGGTGTGGTTTCGGCTATTACGCCCTTTAACTTTCCCTTTAACTTGGTTGCACATAAATTAGGTCCTGCCATTGCTGTCGGAAATGCAGTTGTGTTGAAGCCGGCTACACAAACGCCGCAAACTTCCCTTGTCATGGCAGAAGTTTTCAAGGAAGCTGGATTACCGGATGGTGTCCTGCAAATAGTAACGGGCTCAGGCGGCGAATTGAGTGATGTATTGGTGACTCATCCACTTGTTAAAAAAGTAACATTTACTGGTAGCGGAGCTGTTGGATTGAAAATTAAAGAAAAAGTGGGCTTGCGTAAAATTACACTGGAACTTGGTTCAAATGCGGCAGTTATTGTAGAGCCAAGTACGCCAATCGATAAAATTGTTTCGCGCTGTGCTGCTGGTGCATTTGGCTATGCGGGACAGGTTTGCATCTCGCTGCAAAGAATTTATATACATGAATCGATTTATGAAAAATTCGCAGAAGCCTTCGTCGAAGAGACGAAAAAGCTTAAAATAGGTGATCCATTAGAACCTTCAACAGATGTAAGTGCCATGATTAATCCAAAAGAAGTTGAACGCATCAAAGAATGGGTAGAAGAGGCAAAAGTACAAGGAGCAGAGGTAGCTACAGGCGCGGAATTTACTGAAAGAGCCTTGCATCCTACCGTTATGGTAAACGTGAAGCCGGATATGAAAGTTGTTTGCCAGGAAACCTTTGCACCAATCGTGTCCCTTGTGCCATATTCCACTTTGGATGAGGCGATTTCTCTGGTGAATGCTTCTGATTTGGGATTAAATGCGGGTATTTATACAAACGTATTAACCGATGCTATGAAGGCGGCTGATGAAATTGAAGCGGGTACTGTAGTCATTAATGATATTCCAACCTTCCGAGTGGATAACATGCCATATGGTGGCGTGAAAAATAGCGGATATGGCAGAGAAGGCATTAAATATGCGATACAGGAAATGACAGATTTAAAATTCATCACGATTAAAACAACATTATAATTTATCATCGAAGAGAAATTGTGGAGGATTTATATGACATATGAAGAAGTACCGATAAGTTTTTCTCGTTCTTTTCAGACGCGCCTAGTGTTGCCGCCTGAAACCAATCATCATCATTCTATTTTTGGCGGGAAGGTATTGGCCTACATTGATGAAATTGCAGCCATTACATCGATGAAGCATGCGAAATCCGAGGTAGTTACAGCATCATTTGACTCGGTTGATTTTATATCCCCTGCATATGAAGGGGATATTCTCGAGCTGGAAGCCATGGTCACGTCAACAGGGCGATCCTCGATGGAAGTTTATGTGCGAGTGATAGCGCGCAATATCAAAACGGGTGAAATGAAGCTGACGACAGAATCATTTGTCACAATGGTGGCGGTCGATGAATCGGGAAGCCCTGTACAAGTACCGAAAGTATATCCGGAAACGGAAAGGGAACGGCAGCTTTTTGAAACGGGTCCAGCTCGTATGGAATTGCGTCAAGCAAAGAGACAAAATACGAAGGAACGTAGAAAGTTATTAGAAAATCTTGAGTAAAAAAGAACCTTCCCGAAGCAAAATTCAACTTCGGGAAGGTTCTATTTTATATATTCCGGACTATGAAGCGATTATTCCGTTAGCTCATGAACCACATTAAGTAATGAATCA
>DAMDNS010000061.1:0-9444 GCA_032083605.1 Ureibacillus sp. | reverse complement strand
TGTAGCAGGCCGTGGGGTACCGCCATTATTTAATGGGATGGCAATCGGTGCTGACTGGATGAGTGCCGCTTCCTTCATCGGTATGGCCGGAACGATTATGATGCTTGGCTATGACGGGTTAGCTTATATTATGGGCTGGACCGGTGGTTATTTACTTTTAACCTTCCTGCTTGCACCACAGCTAAGAAAGTCCGGTAGTTATACAGTTCCTGAATTTATAGGGGATCGTTTCAAAAGTAAAACAGCACTTATTATTGCAGCAATTTGCACGATGATTATTAGTTTCACCTACTCTATTGGCCAGTTATCCGGGTCCGGGGTAGTAATTGGGCGCCTATTCGAAATTGATGCTAAGTTAGGGACATTGATCGGTGTAGTATTAATTGCATTTTATGCGGCATTTGGCGGAATGAAAGGGATTACATGGACACAAGTGGCACAATATCTTGTGTTAATTATTGCTTATCTCGTTCCTGTTATCTTCATGTCTCTTCAAATTACAGGTAATCCGCTTCCATGGTTATCTTATGGTGAAATTGTTAGTAAATTAGGTGAACTCGACCGTGAACTTGGACTTTCGGAATACTTCGCACCCTTCGAAAAAGGTAGCAAATGGCAATTCCTTGCACTTATGTTTACTTTAATGGCTGGTACTGCCGGTCTTCCTCACGTTATAGCTCGTTTCTATACAGTATCTACGATGAAGGCAGCTCGTTGGTCAGGGGCTTGGGCTTTGTTATTCATCGGTCTGCTATACTTCTCAGCGCCTGCATATGCAGCATTCTCTCGTTTCATCTTAATGACACAAGTGGCTGGCAGTAAAATTGCAGATTTGCCTGCTTGGACGAAAACTTGGGTAGATACTGGATTATTAAAGGTAGCGGATACAAGTGCAGATGGTATTTTACAATGGAATGAGTTAATCATTGCGAACGATATTGTTGTAATGGCCACTCCAGAAATCGCGAACTTAGGTATTTTTGTTATTGGTTTAGTAGCTGCTGGAGCGATGGCAGCAGCATTATCAACTGCAGGCGGTTTATTGATCGCGATTTCATCAGCTTTTGCACATGATATTTATTATCGGATTTTAAAACCAACTGCAACTGACAAACAACGCTTAAATGTTGGCCGTATTACAATTGTAGTTGCTACTCTTTTAGCTGGTTTGGTAGCCCTAAACCCACCTGGTGCCATCACGCAAATCGTAGCATGGGCGTTCGCACTTGCCACAGGTACATTCTTCCCTGCCTTGGTGCTCGGAGTATGGTGGAAACGTTCCAATTCGAAAGGGTTAATCGCTGGATTACTTGTTGGGCTAGGCGTAACTTTAGCCTATATCTTCGCTGCAAAGTATGGGGGCTTCACAATTTTAGGCATTATTGACACAGGTGCTGGAGTATTCGGTGCAATCGCAGCATTTGCAACAAACATCATTGTCTCCCTTGCAACAAAACCTCCTTCACAAGAAATTCAAGATGCCGTTATCAACCTTCGCTACCCTGAACAAATGACTTACAAAGATGGCGAAGTCTATATGGAAGAATAAAAAAGAAAAGTACCAGGTCCCCAAACAATTCTGAATTGTTTGGGGACCTGGTACTCTATTATTTTTTCTTATGCACCAAGAAGTAGTACAAGACTAGAGCGAACAGAATGACAGGCACCATTGCCAGGAAAAGCGTGCGATACGTTGTGTGAGGTTCAATTAGTCCCAAGATATATGGTCCTACACCTAACCCCAAGTCAAGAAATATGAAGTAGGTTGATGTTGCTAAACCGTACCGGTGAGGCTCCGTCGATTTAACGGCTAACGCTTGAGCTATTGAGTTCATATTGCCATTGCCTATTCCGATTAACCCTGCCGCTACTAAAAAGATTAGTGAATTGGTCGCCTGGCTAAATAACAGCATTCCAATGGCAAATAAAATTAAAGCAGGATAAACAACAATATTAGCCCCTTTACGATCCATCAATGGACCAGTAATCGGTCTTGTACAAAGAATCGTAATAGCATAAACAAGGAAAAAGAAGCTCCCCGCTTCTACTAAATCAATACTCTCTGAGTAGAATGATAGAAATGACATCACACCAGAATACGCAAAACCAATATATAACACAATAATCGATATTGGCATTGCTTTGGGTTCAATATAGTTGCTGATTTTAAAGCCCTTTTCTTTTGCTGCATCCGGAGCAGCAGTTTTAGCTGGTGCTTTTATATTTTTCAAATTTACAGTGAAATACATCAAGACACAAACGATAACTAAAATCGCATTAAAAATAAAAATCGATGTGAAGCTGTCTGTATTTTGTGTAAGTAAAATGCCGATAAACGGACCAATTGCTGTTGCTAGCACAGTACTCATACTGAAATAGCCGATTCCCTCACCTCTTCTGGAAGGAGGAATAATTTGAGCGATTAAAGTCCCTGTTGTTGTCCCGATGATACCAAATGATATACCGTGCAATAATCGAACAGTAATTAGAACAGGTAAATTAAAGACGATAAAATAGGCACAAGTTGTAATAAAAAATGCAATTAATCCAATTTGAAAAGTTCTTTTACTGCCTACTGAAGTAATTACACGTCCTGTAAGAAGTCGTCCTAATAGCGATCCAACGATAAAAATACTCGATACTAACCCTGCCGTACTTGTCGATGCACCAAACTCATCTACTGCAAACCCCGCAATAACAACGATCAATAAATAAAAAATTAGAGTTCCCAGAAAGTTGATCAAAGAAATCATGATAAAATTTCTGGTCCATAATTGTTCTTTTTCCAACACCAAAATCTCCTATCTTAATAGATTTTCCAAAATTTGATTTAATACATTTCTAGCAGTCTTTAAATCTGCCTCATCAATTCCTTCAGTTAGCTCATCCATGAAAATGGAGAATTCTTGTTTTATGGATGTATATACTTCTTCACCTTTATGGTTAAGGCGGAGATACTTTTCTCTTTTATCGTCCCCTTGTGTAACTTCAACGTATCCAAGCTCAATCAGTTTTTTAATGATGGATGTGATGCTAGGCTTTTCTACTCGCATTTCTTTTGCGATTTCCGCTGAAGTACAGGACTTCTTCATTTTGATTAAACGTAATATTTCCCATTGAGATGTATATAATTGATATTTTGCTAAACGATTATTTACCGCATTTACATATGGGCGATATAAGTCTCTATAGCTATCAAAAATTGTTGGTTCTGTATTGCTCATTAAATCACCCTCCAAAGAATATAGTTAGCCTAACTAACTATTATACTTTACACCTTCATGCAAAAGATGTCTAGCCTCATTCATAAACTTAAGCCATTTGAACAATTTATCGTTATATAACGAAACTTTTTTTGCTTATAACCGTATAATAATTATCAACAGATTTTTCAAACAACGTCATTAAAATAACCTACATCGAGAGAGGATAGATTTTATGTTTGATAAGCTTTTTAAAGGATTATTAGGTAGCGGTCATGGAAAACGCGGTTACTCTTCAAGTAGCCGAAGACATTATTCTCATAAACATAATTACTATGGTCACAAGCATTATAAAAAAGGCTATAAACGCAGCTCAGGCTTTTTCGGTTCAAGAAGTTCCCGCAGCTTTTTCAGTAGCTGATGCTGCATCATTTCCTTTCCGAAAGAAAGTACGATCAGCTCGTAAAAGAATATATTACAGCCAAAACCACTTATGAATTTATTGAAGAAATTGGCATGGGTGCCTATGGCGTTGCCTATTTACTAGAGGATCCTGCCTCCCATCAGAAATTTGTTATAAAACGCATGAAAACAAAGCATCGGCATAAGAAAAATATCCGGCGTAAATTCGAGCAAGAGATAGCGATTTTAAAAGAAATCAATCTTTCAAATGTTCCAGCGCTCATTTCATACGGTGCAATTCAAGATATCCCCTTCTATATAATGGAATTTGTAGAGGGAAAGACCTTTGAACAGGCTATTTTTCAGGATGGGCAGGTTTTCTCCATTAAGCAGTCCCTTCAAATCACGAAGGAACTGCTTGAAATCATCATCCAATTCCATCAAAAAGGAATTGTTCATCGTGATTTGCGTATTCCTAATATTTTATTAAAAAACAACCAGCTTAATGTGATTGATTTCGGCTTAGCCGCCTATATGAAAACAGAGCTGCCATTCGAGGAAATTGATAATCCTAAACGAGCTGAAAATCATATTAGTGATTTGTATTTCATCGGGCATTTCCTTCTCTTTTTACTTTACTCAGCATACACACCAACCAAAAAGAAAGAGCATAGCTGGCAGGAAGAATTACAGCTCCCATCCGAAATTGTAAATTTCATTGAACGATTGCTGTTAATACAGCCTCCCTTTTCAAGTGGCGAGGATGCTTTACTAAATCTCCCATTAAATAACACATCCAAAACACAAGCATAAACTATGCTTGTGTTTTTATTTAAAAATAAGAAATTACTAAACCTACTTATACGCAAAAGGGCAATTATGATTTACACTATAGGTATTTTCGATAACCCTGCTTTTCTAATGGCCTATTTTAACTAACCTAACGTATCGGCTTTTGTATTTTTGTCTACCCTTTTAACAAGAATATATTAGAGGAGCAAGACACCTATGTTACAATTCGAATCTGAAATTAATGGGAAGCATGCACAATTTGGCCTTCTACGTGAAAAACTAAAAAACTATGGTTTTGGGCTTGGCGGCTACCGGGATTATAATCAGGGGTTTTTCGATGCCACTTTATGTAAACAGGGGGGTGAAACGATCTATTTGAGATTACCCTTCGTTGTTACGAGTGGGATGCTTGACTCAGGCAATGCAAATATACAATTTCAAACGCCCTATGTGATTAAACGTGTAGGAATGGATGGGGTTGATTTAGATGAAGGCTCCCTCTTTAATGCAGCGGGCCATAGTCAATTCCATGCCCCCATCGATATAGATGGGGATATTGCAGATAAGAATAAATGGGTTCGAGCAGGAGAGCAAGTGGTAGGAAAGGTCCTTCAATATCTCAATTAACTAAGAAAAGCCATATAGACCACGCCTAAAATCACGACGTCTCTATATGGCTCTTATTTATTATGCCTTATTAAAAAACTTCGTTACCTGATCATACACAAATTCTGTATTCGGGATCGGTTGATTGGTGATTCTTAACGTGGTCATTCGATTGATCAGCCGAGCCAGGTTATCCTCTAAAGTACGATTTAAACCAAATAATACGCCATAGGAATAGACGTCCTGAAGTTCGTCTTCAATCCACCGTAATTTCCCATGTACCTCAATAACTTCATTGAGCACCTTAAACTCAAATTTAAACTTCATATTGGAGTTAACCGGGAGCTTTAAATTCGACAAAATTTTAATGCCACCCAGACTCAAGTTTTGAATTAATACTGGAGTGGAACCAACCTGTACTACCTGATTATTTACTTCAGCTATCGTCATTTTGCCATGGAGATGGAAAGGCAATTCAAATCGATAAAAATTCCGATTTTCTCGCATAGTGCCTTTTCTTTTAGTTTTTTGTACAGCCTTTAAATAGCCAACCTGAATTATTTTTTCATATTTCTCTTTTGGGACAGGCTCTGAAAATAGAAAGCCTTGAATCATGTCACATTCATTTTGCTTCAGAAATTCCAGCTGTTCTTTATCTTCTACCCCTTCAGCGATCACTTTCATATCCAAGCGTTTTCCTAAAAATAAGATTGATGCAATGACACCTTTATCAATTTCACTTTCACTTCTAATGTTCTTGATGAAGGTTTGGTCGATTTTAATACTATCCGGTTTTATTTTCCTTAAATAATCAAGAGAAGAGTAGCCGGTTCCAAAATCATCAACCGCCACTTTTACGCCTAATTCTTTTAATTCCTTTAGGATGGTTAACACGGTCTGGTCTGTTTTTAAAAGTGAGCTTTCCGTAATCTCCAATTCTAGATAATGGGGCTTCACATCGTATTTTTCTAATTGCTTTTGAACAAATTCCACTAAGCCCTTTTTCATAAAACGTATCGGCGATATATTAATCGAAATCGGATATAGACGGTAGCCCTTGGATTTCCATTCATGAAGGATGGCACAAACCTTTTCAATTTCCCAATCGATAATTTGATTGACCATATGATTTTCTTCCGCTAATGGAATGAATTCTGCTGGCGAGATATCTCCCCACTCGGGATGCTGCCAACGGATAAGCACTTCTGCCCCTACAATTAACCCCTTACTCGGTTCAACTTGAGGCTGAAAATATAGGGTAAATTCTTCGTTCAGTAAAGCTAGACGCATATCCCGATCAAGGACATATTTTTTATAAGATGGAATATCTCTGGAGTGTGAAAATAATTGATAATTATTTTTCCCCTGACGTTTTGCTTGATAAAGAGCAGTATGAGCATTTTCAAGTAAAGTCAGCCTGCTATCCCCTTCCTCCGGGGAAAACGTTATACCGATGCTCGTTGTAATATGCAGTACATAATCCTGAATGGTAAAGGACTTTTCAAAGGAACGCAGTATTTTATCAGCCAATTCATAAACCTTTTTTTCATCGCCATAATTCTTAACCAGCATAATGAAATCATTGCTGTTCAGGCGTGCAAGATAGCCATCCTCTGGCGTTAAATCTGAAAGGCGGTGTGCAATTGTTTTTAGGGCTTCATCGCCAATTTGATAGCCTAGAGAATTATTAATGACATAGAATCGGTCTATGTCTAAATAAAGCAATGCAAAAGTAATGCCTTCTCGACAGTACAGATCCAATTTTTCAAATAAGCTTTTTTGGTTAGGCAGCCGTGTCAGCGAATCATAGTTTGCTAGAAAATTAAGCTTTTCTTCATTATCCATCTCATGTGTGACATCCGTTATCATGCCGAAAATCTGAGTTACGGCTCCAGCTTGATTCACTCTAGGAACAATCTGCTCTAATAGCCACTTCTTCTGACCTTTTCCATCCTTTATTGGATAAAGCATTTGCGCCGTTTTCCCTTTAGCAACCATTTCAAAATTAGCCGCAACTTCTTTTTTATATAGCGGCTGGACCATTTGATATCTTAAAGAGGGTGTTTCATAGATTTTCTTTAATGGGAGATTTAAAATCTCCTCAAACCCCTTCGAGGCGTAAACTAAATCTCCCTCTAATTCCTCGCGCATCCAAATGCCCGATGTTAAATGATCAAATATGTATTGAAAATTATTCATTTCAAATTCGATGCGCTTATCATCTATTTGCACGCGATGAAAATCAATATCAGATATAACATCATTACGTTCGGCTGTTTCAACAATTTCTTCATTATTAAAAAGGCGTTTTAAAATATTCATTTTCGGTTCTTTATGCCTCAAAACTCCCACTTCTTCCTACATTTATCAATAATTTGGAAATGTTTAGTTATTACCATTTTAGTATAAAAGTCACCTATTATGTATAGGTAATTTTTACCTAATCGAACAAAAAAACAACCAAACGTATCGTTCAGTTGTTCGTAGTCATTTTTATTTATTTTGTTGTTCTGTTAAAAAGCGGAACGCTCTGCTCATGGTAGAGGGAACGACTGAGGCATGGTTTTCCTCCTGAGCGATGTATAACTGCTTGTGCTCACAGGTTGGCAGTTTATCATAAAAGCGTATTGCATCCGTTACCATAAAGCCCTCTTGCTCCCCCACAATGATGAATACAGACCCTTTCTCTTCCAATTCAGCCTTCTCTAGATCAAGGAATAACTCTTCATCATTCCACCAAAGAGATGGGCTTACAGCAAGATAAGTCTGAAAGCAAGCTGTCTTTTTTAGGTAACTCCACAACACGAAATAACCGGATAAGGAGTGGCCATATAATGCTTGTTTCTTTTTATTAACCGGATAACATGATTCGATTTCAGGTTTTAATTCATCTTCAATAAATTTACTGAAATTTCCTGCTCCACCCAGGTCTTGAATATCATCCAATTTGCCTTTTGTACGCTCGGGAAAATGGTAGGCATTGGCCTCTGCGGTGTAGTCTAAAAAACGTCTTTTTCTTTCATCTTCCTCTCGATGGCCGATTCCTACAACAATTGCCGCTTCTATCTTTGTCTTTGGAGAATTTCGATATTGTAAATTAACTGTTTGTCTAGCGAAATCAAAATAGTTGCGACCATCGAGTACATAAATAATCGGAAATCCCTCTTCCGGTTGTTCAGTATTCGGAACAAACACCGAAATATCATATTGATATTTTGTATTCTTTGAATCAATTGTAAACTTCTTCATTTAAGCCTCCTGCAATTCTGGTGCCCTTTGCTTTAAAACGTCATAACTAAAGCAAATAGGAGTATTTGTCTGTTCATCCTGCAAAATCTTCGCATGAATTTGAAATACTTCTTGCAGCACTTCTGTTGTAATTATTTGATGCGGGGTTCCACATTTAATGATTTGCCCTTGGTGCATTGCAATCAACCCATCTGAAAATCGCGCAGCATGATTGATATCATGCAAGACCATGACAACGGTGCTTCCGTGTTTCTCATTGAGCTCTTTGACGATATTCAGAACCTCTAGTTGGTGGGCCATATCCAAGTATGTAGTCGGCTCATCTAACAGCAGAATTTTGGTTTCCTGTGCCAAAGCCATTGCCAGCCACACCCTCTGTCTTTGTCCACCAGATAGTTGCGCCAATTCCTTATGACGAAATTCTGCTGTGTTTGTTGCTTTCATTGCCCATTCGATGATTTCTATATCCTTCTTCGTTAGCCGATTGATATTTTTTCGATGCGGATACCTGCCGTAAGAGATAAGCTCCTCTACCTTTAACTGAAAAGGCGCAGTGGGGGATTGAGAAAGAATCGCCAAGCTTTTCGCTATCTCTTTTGTTGATAAGTCCTCCAAATTTTGCTCTTGCAAATAAATCTCACCATAATCCTTTTTTAGGATACGCCCGATTGTTTTTAGCAGCGTTGATTTCCCACAGCCATTTGGACCAATAATGGTAGTGATTTTCCCCTCAGGTATAACAGCATTTAATCCGTTTAAAATTAAATTGTCTTCATAGCCGGAAGATAGTTTTTCAATTCGAAATGCTGGTTTCATGCTCTCCTACTCCTTCGCCTTTACTAATAAATATAAAAAGTACGGAATTCCAATAATAGACACAACAATACCGACCGCCAGCTCTGCCGGGGCAAAAACCGTTTTCCCTATAAAATCAGCAATAATTAGTAAAGCAGCCCCGATGAGCGCGCTAACCGGCAGGACATATTGATGGCGAATTCCCACTAGCTGTTTTGCAATGTGAGGGGCCATTAAGCCGACAAAACCAATGCTGCCAGACACTGACACACAAGCACTTACTAAACCAACACTCGCAAGCAGCAATTTGATTTTCTCTTTTTCTACTTCGATACCAAGACTGGTAATACTAGTTTCCTCGAGCTGAAAATAATCGAGTAAATAGGCTTTTTTATAA
>DAMDNS010000060.1:0-9468 GCA_032083605.1 Ureibacillus sp. | reverse complement strand
CCAATGGCGATGGAAGCGGCAAGCGAATTAGCGGAGCAAGGGATTGATGTGCAGGTTGTAAATGCCCGTTTTATCAAGCCACTTGATGAAAACATGCTGCATGAATTATTTGCAAAAAAAATGCCGGTCCTAACGATTGAAGAAGCTATCCTGCAAGGTGGTTTCGGCAGTGCGGTACTGGAATTTGCAAGCGAAAACATGTATTATGATGCAAAAGTGGATCGTATTGGAATTCCTGATCAATTTATTGAACAAGGAAATGTGGATCAGCTTTTAGAAGAAATTCATTTAACCAAAGAGGATACGATTGCTCGAATAATGCAATTAGTAAAGAGCAATAAAGTGATTGGAACGAAATTAGTATGACAAAACAAGTAAAAGAACGAGTAGACATTTTGCTTGTCGAAAGAGGCTTATGTGAAACTCGAGAGAAGGCAAAGCGTTCCATCATGGCCGGTCTTGTCTATTCAAATGAAACAAGAATCGATAAAGCTGGCGAAAAAATTTCAATTGACGCACCCTTGCAAGTAAAGGGCTCCCAATTGAAATATGTAAGTCGTGGCGGTCTAAAACTAGAAAAGGCTTTAGAAATTTTTGATATGTCGGTTTCAGGTAAGCTCATGCTTGATATAGGATCTTCGACAGGTGGATTTACAGATTGTGCCCTGCAAAACGGCGCAAAGCATTGTTATGCACTTGACGTAGGCTCTAATCAGCTAGCTTGGAAGATACGCTCGGACGAACGAGTAACGGTTATGGAAAAAACAAATTTCCGTTATTCAAAGCCGGAGGATTTTACAGAGGGCTTGCCTGATTTTGCAACAATTGATGTATCCTTTATTTCGCTATCGCTGATTTTACCTGTGCTAAAAACAATTTTAATTCCTGGTGGAGATGTTATGGCTCTAGTGAAGCCTCAATTTGAAGCAGGAAGAGAAAATGTAGGGAAAAAAGGGATTGTTCGTGAGCCAAAAGTACATCTGGATGTACTGGCAGATACGGCAAAAATGGCAACGAGGGCTGGATTTGTTGTGAAGGATGCTTCCTATTCTCCTATAACAGGCGGCGAGGGGAATATTGAATTTTTATTCCATTTAGTGAATCCTAAAGAAGGTCAAGAAATAGAGCCATTTACGAGCTTTAATGAAGTAGTAGAAATGGCTCACAATGAATTGAAATAATGAGCAAATTTAAAGTGGAAGTCTCTAGAAATTAGGGACTATCCACTTTTTCTTGTGGATTTCGATTTGAGATGTTAGTATAAATATACATAAATATTCATAAGAGGTGAATGGAATGAATAAAGGTCAACGCCATATGCGCATTCGAGAACTGGTAACAAACAACGAAATAGAAACACAGGACGATTTAGTAGATCGCTTAAAGCAAGCAGGGTATAACGTAACACAAGCAACAGTTTCACGTGATATTAAAGAATTGCATCTAGTTAAAGTGCCTCTTCAGGATGGTCGCTATAAGTACAGTTTACCTGCAGATCAACGATTTAATCCTTTGCAAAAACTACAAAGGGCACTTGCGGATTCATTTGTCAGCATCGATGGTGTTGCACATTTTTTAATGCTTAAATCCTTGCCGGGCAATGGCAACGCGATTGCAGTTTTAATAGATCATTTAGAATGGCCTGAAATTTTAGGTACACTTTCGGGAGACGATACAATTTTAATCATTTGCCGTCGTGAAGACGAACGTGAAATGATTAAAGAGCGTATAATCGGTTTAATTTAAGTAAAGATAGGGGTACTATTATCTTTGCATATTTAATTGAATTTATTCATCATGAATAAATTTAACGATAAATTTGAGCAAACTTTTTGAGGTGATGTTTGTTTGTTAAAAGAACTAAGTATTCGTAATTTCGCAATTATCGATGAGTTAACTGTAGATTTCTCGGAAGGACTGACAGTTTTAACAGGAGAAACTGGTGCAGGGAAGTCGATAATTATTGATGCTGTTCATCTACTTGCTGGTGGACGAGCTTCCCTTGAATTCATAAGACATGGCGCTAAAAAAGCAGAGTTAACAGGGTTATTCATGATTTTAAATGAAACACATCCAATTTATGAAAAACTTCAGGAGTATGGAATCGAGACGGAAGAAGGAATGATTATACTTCGCCGAGACATTAACGAAAATGGAAAAAGTGTATGTCGTGTTAATGGGAAATTAGTAACACTTTCAATTCTTCGCGAAGTTGGTTCCACCCTAATTGATATTCATGGTCAACACGAAAGTCAGGAGTTAATGGATGAGAAAAGACATATCTATTTACTAGATCATTTTGCACATGCGGAATTAGCAGATGTAAAAGAGCAATATACAAAAAAATACCAAGAATACAGAGAATACAAACGTGAGATTGCATCCATTAATATAGACGAACAACGACTTGCTCAACGCATTGATTTATACCAGTTCCAAATTACTGAGCTAGAAGAAGCGGGTTTGAAAATTGGGGAAGAAGAGCAGCTAGTTGAAGAAAAAAGACGGCTATCCAATTTCCATAAAATCTTTGAAAAAGCAAATATTGCTTATGAATCGATATCTGGTGAATTAAAGGGCCTGGATAATATTGGAGATGCCATGAATGCGTTAGAAGATATTGTGGAGCTGGATGAACAATTCAAAGAATCCTCTGAATCCGTTAATTCTGCTTTTTATGCGTTGCAGGATGCTGCATATCAAATCAAAAATGTCCTGGATGATTTAGAATTCGACCCAGAACGTTTAAATGAAGTGGAACATCGTTTAGCTCAATATCAAACGATGAAAAGAAAATACGGGAATACGGTAGAAGATATTTTAAGTTATTTTGAAAAAATTCAGGATGAGCTGATTCAATTGCAAAATCGCGATGAAACCATTCAAAATTACGAGAAAAAGTTAAAGGAAATGGAAGCTGAATTGGAAAAGATTGCACTTTCCTTAACCAAAATCAGAAAGCAAAGTGCCGTTAAATTAAGTGAAGCCATCATGGAGCAGTTGCGTGATTTACATATGGAAAAAGCAAAATTTATTGTTAATTTTGAAAGCTTACATAGTTTCGATTTTAATGGGAAAGACTATGTATCATTCTATATATCAACAAATGTTGGTGAACCACCTAAATCTTTACCGAAAATTGCATCGGGTGGAGAATTATCTCGTATTATGCTGGCGCTTAAAACGATGTTCTCTTCATCCAACGGCATTACTTCAATCATTTTTGATGAGGTTGACACTGGTGTCAGTGGCCGTGTTGCACAAGCGATTGCTGAAAAAATTGCAGCCATATCAATTTCCTCACAAGTACTTTGTATTTCTCATTTACCACAAGTCGCGGCAATGGCAGATCAGCATTATCTAATTCGTAAGCAGGTGGAACAAAATAGAACTTATACAACGGTTTCCAATATCGATATTCAAAATCGAGTGGAGGAAATCAGCCGTATGATGAGTGGTTCCGAAATAACTGACCTCACTTTACAACATGCTTCAGAGCTTTTAAAGCTTGCCGATGTTCGAAAACAAGAGATGAAAAACTTGTTGGTTTAGTTAGATTTAAAATATTTGTCATATCCAGTGTTAGGAGTAGTTAAAACAATAGCTACTCCTTTATTCCACCTTTTTTAGTTACTCCACGACAAATATTTACCTCTCATTATTGATGTACAAGTGACACATAGTAAATGTACAAATCTTAAAGGAGGTGGACTATGAAGTGCCATTTGCGTAATCTGTTGACTTTTACACTACTCATGGTGTTCATTTTATCGCCAAATGCAGAAGCAGCTTTTGCGAAAAAATTAATTCCAATGGGTGAATCAATCGGGATACAGTTACAATTGCCATTTGTTTACGTTGCCCATGATGTTTTATTGCCTAATGGTCAGTGGCTAAAGAAAGGGGACGTCATCAAAGGAGTAAACGGCTCAGAAGTAACATCAGTAGAAAAAATAAAGCAACAATTGGACTCCAAAGAGCTTACGTTATCCGTTAAACAGAAGGCACAAGATCAACGAGATATTTCTTTGACTAGCGAACAAGCAAATAATATTCTGCCCTTCTTAAAAGATGAAACGGATGGCATCGGGACATTAACCTTTATAGATCCAGAATCAAAACAGTACGGCGCATTAGGTCATCAAATAATTGATGGTGTATTAAACGAACCACCTAAGTTTACAGATGGTTCCATATTTTTAGCCTCCATTGAACAAATCAAGAAAAGCAGCCCAGGTAACCCCGGCTATAAAATCTCGGTAATCGAAAATAATAACATTCGTTTAGGGAATGTAAAATCGAATGATCTGTACGGTATTTTTGGCAGCTGGGAAAGCGAAATAAAGAATAATTTACGCCAACCCATCGAAATCATGAAAGATGAAGAAATTGCACTAGGCAAAGCAGAAATATATACTGCCATTGAAGGTTCGGATGTAGAATCCTTTGAAATAGAAATTGTCAAAATTGAAGAGAATGTTTTACAATTTGTTGTAACTGACAAGGTGCTCCTTGAGAAAACAGGCGGCATACTTCAGGGGATGAGTGGTAGTCCCGTTATTCAGGACGGAAAATTTGTAGGAGCAGTGACCCATATGTTTGTCGAACAGCCGTCGAAGGGTGCAGCAATTACAGTGAATGAAATGATGAAGAAGGAACCAAAATAATACGTATAAGGGAAAAAGACTATATTTTTTGAAAAGTATAGTCTTTTTCCTTTTTTTTTATTAAAATAAAGCTGTAAGGTAACCGATATATACTTTGTTGGACTTTTCGAAGAAGGAAAATGTCGATTCAAAGAGAAACACTCATACTACATAATTATTTTTTAATTAAAAAAAGGTTTTTCCTAAAAAATGTCGAAAATAAAGTTGTCAAGTATAGTAAATATGTGGCATAAATTGAGATGGGATACTATTAAATTAGAATATGTGTTGTTTATAATCTAAGGGGGAATTTTTTTGGCGAAAGTAAGAGTGGCAATTGCCGACGATAACCGCGATTTAGTCAGAACGATGGAACAGTTTTTTGAAAATCATCCTGATATTGAAGTAGTAGCAACTGCAGCAAACGGTAAACTTTGTATTAAAATGTTAGAAGAATTTCATCCAGACGTTTTACTTCTAGATATTATCATGCCACATTTAGACGGTCTTGGCGTTTTAGAGGCGATGTATAGCGATGATGCACTTGCAAAAACTCAAGTAATCATGCTTACTGCTTTTGGACAAGAAGATGTTATGAAACAAGCGGTTACATATGGTGCTTCGTACTTTATGTTAAAACCATTCGAGTTTGATCAGCTTGTGCAAAAAATCCTGCACTGTGCTGGACAAAAAACAGAAAGTGTAAAGCGACAAAGCATTCTGCAACCAGAAGGACAAGCTAAAGTAAATCAGCGTCAATTAGATACAACAATTACTGCAATCATTAAGGAAATTGGTGTCCCAGCACATATTAAAGGCTATTCTTACCTAAGAGAAGCCATTCAAATGGTGTACTATGATATTGAATTATTAGGCTCAGTTACGAAAATTCTTTATCCTGAAATTGCGAAAAAATTTGGAACAACGCCTTCACGTGTGGAACGTGCAATCCGCCATGCCATCGAGGTCGCATGGAACCGAGGCAACTACGAATCCATTTCGCAAATGTTCGGCTACACAGTCCACCACCTGAAATCAAAACCAACAAACTCAGAATTCATCGCCATGATCGCGGACAAGATCCGTATTGAATTGGTGGCGTCGTAAGGTTTGGTGTGAATGGGGTTGAAGTAGTTTTGAGGTGTCTTTACACTAAATTAATTTAGCATAAACCACTTTTCAAAGTAATAAATTCCTAGATGAATATCTATAAATTTTCAAGCACGTCTATTTATTGGTTTATATCAACTAATAAATGGAGGTGCTTTTTCTGTATGTCAAAAAGACAGAACAATAACTGAATTAGATTTGCAGTTAGACAATTTTCTGTTGTATTGTGATGTTAAACATTTATCAAAAAGAAATTGAGCTTATATGAGCAGACATTAACTTTATTTAATACAAGAATTGAGGATCAATAGCGCTTCCAATATCAAAAATAGTCATATTCGACATTTTATAAAAATTCAAGTGTAATGGGAAAATACACTGTAACAAGCTCTGACAGGTCTTTGGATATAAATCATCCAAATAGACGGGGCGATTAGAAAAAGTCCATTTGCGGCACGACAATAGCCTTAGTTATCAATAATGGATATAGATAAAAAGAGAACCAAAAAGGCTCTCTTAATTTATGCTTCTTAAGGTATTGCAATTATCCATTAGCTTGAGGATCGTGAATATGTTCAAGAAATTCTACATTATACACTTTCCAAACACCATCTACATTTTTAAGATAAAGTCTTCTACTAAGTGTAATCGTTTCTATGCCATCATTAGGTATTCCAATAGTTTGTGATATCAATGTGTCACTTATGCCTCTTGCTTGCTTAACATCAAGCTTTATAAATTCATGATTGTTTTCTCCAACACCTGTGTCAATGATTTTATTTATAAATGCGTCTGTGAAGTAAGGTTTAAAGTAAGCTCTTTTTTGACTGATAGATGATAGATTCTCAATTTCATTTACTTTCTTAATAAGTTCAAATATTCTAGTATCCGCTACTTTAGACGAGATAGTGTTAGTTGCTATTAAATTTGTATTTACAACAAGTATTTTTCCATCAAGGGTGATAGTAGCCGATTTATTTATATTATCCCATCCAGTAAATGACCCAGCTGGACTAGCAACAACTAAAGGAATATAGGTTTTTCCATTTCTGATTGTAACCGGAGCATCAATAGATTGCGATTCACCATTAACCGTTATTGTTTTGGAATTTGCTTTCAGTACCTTTTCGTTTTTGCCATCGGTTACGGTTACAGTTTTACTATTTTGATTCCAAACAACTTTTGAACCAAGCTCTTCTGAAATAACACGTATTGGAACTAAAGTTCGCCCCCTGGAAACCAAGCCATCGTTTACAACCTTTATTTCCATTCCATCTGCAGATGCTTCAGTAGGAGATATAGTTGGTAAAGCTAATCCCATCACTAATGCAGGAATTATTAATAGTTTTTTCTTTTTCATAAAGTTTTCCTCTTTTCATATAGGAATTGGTAAGTAGGCAAGGGTAATAATCTAATAGCTAATATGAGTTTCCATGCTCCATTACTAAAAAATACTCTCAACATTTTTATATTATATCAATCTATTTAATCACATTGAACAAGATGCTACTGCATTCACTAAATTGTGCAGAAACGTCTCATTCAATAAATATAACTTAACAAGCTGAATATATTTAGACGCCAAGAATGGCGACTTCTTTAAGTAAAAGGGAAGTATTGACTAAAGGAGAAGTCACTTAGATTCACATCGTAATGACGTAAATGTGAGGAGGGGTTGACGTAAATGAATCAAATGTTTCCTAGGAGAGTGATTTTATATGGTTTGCCTTACTTCCAATCGTGGAATTGCGAGAACAGCGTTGATCACACTATTAGCTTCAACAGGTATAAAAAATAGAGCAAATTTACTTCGAATTTGCTCCTCGATCTTTGTAGAAATTCCAATTTACACTTTTATGGGTCGAATGTTATAAATTTTCGTTCTGTTGTTTAATTTCATCACCAGTAATTTCTATATTGGCTTTTTCTAATTCTTTATGTTTATTTACGGAATTTTCGACTATATTTTTAAACAGTGACTCATTTTCGTAAGTGATTTGTTTCTTCTTTGGCGCAGTTGTAGGATATTCTTCATTTTTTTCCACTTTTCATCACTCCCTTTTATAACAAGCTTTTGCTATCGTAGATTAACTTATACATTGAAGTCCGATTAGGAGAGTTTACACTCGAAATTACAGCTAAATCATTTGCTTAATAAGTGTTTTTATTTTTATAGCTTAGGCAATTATTTCCCCTCTCTGTCACGCTAGAAAATAGTATAGAAGTAGAAACTTCATATTTTTAGCAAAGGGGGTCAAATGGTGAAAATAAATTGGAAGGTTCGAATTAGACATAGACAATTCTGGGTGGCATTAATCTCTGCTATTGTTCTATTAGCAAATCAAGTGGCTTCCATATTCGATGTAGATATCACTGTAATGAGTGCGAAAATACAGCAATCCCTAGAATCGCTTTTACTGGTCTTAGCTCTATTTGGAATTATTATTGATCCTACAACAGTCGGAGTGAAGGATAGTTCCCAAGCGATGGTTTACACGAAACCAAGAAACGAAGCTGATGAAGTTCCAAGGCCTATTGAAAAAGTAGAAGAAAGGCAGCAGGAAACGAAAATTGAAGTACAGCATGAAACAAAAATTGAAGTCGTTCAACAACAGCAGGATACATCCAAGGAAGAAAGATCAGAGTAGCTACAGATGAAAAATTTTTTGAATTTACTAATTATGATGCATCAAAAGTAATATTTTTACTATTTTTAGGCCGTTGCCTCTAAACAAAGTGAAGATCTTTCTTTATACTGGGTTTAGAGGTGTTTTTGTATGCTTATTTTTGGAAATGATTTTATAGAGATTACAGAAGAAAACAATAAAGTGCTCCTAAAAATAATTCAGCCCAAGTATTCGTTAAAGGATTTCGATCAGCTATTAAGAAGCTATCCACGAATTCGTCTAACGAATTTTAGTTTACTAAAAAGCTCATTGGCAAAAGTATCGGTTCAACCGGTTGAAATAGGTCAGTGGCTTCCTGTTCTTGAAATCGAAATCTCCAATGACAAAATGTCAGCAACTATCTCCATAAATGAATCAACTGAATATATGAAAGAAAATCAAGAAGCTTTCCTTCAAAATCTTAATGAACTCTTATCTAAGCATCAAATCATTCACGGTATTAAAGAAATTGATTTTTATAAAATGATCAATGAGAAGTCCTATTGCATTGCTGAAGGTACACCTCCTGAAAAGGGGGAAGATGCAAAGGTCTCGTATTTAGAAATTCCTGAAAGAAAACCAGTTATTCATGAAGATGGCAAAGCGGATTATTTTGAAATGAACTTTATCTTTGAAATCAAAGAAGGGGACTGGTTAGGCGAAAAAATTCCTCCTCAGCCCGGCATTGACGGGATGGATATTTTCGGAGAAAGTGTTCCGGCACCATTTGGCAAAGATGTGTCACTACAGTACGACTCAAAAGCTGCAAAAGAAGTAGAAAAGAACGGCAAAATAGTGCTTTATTCTACTAAAACTGGCGCTGTTGAAAATCAACAGGGATTACTGACTGTTAACAACCATTTAATAATTGATGGAGATGTGGGAATTGCTACAGGGAACATACAATTTGATGGTTCAGTTTCAATCAAAGGGACAGTTAGTAGCGGATTCATGGTTAAAGCAACTGGTGACATCTCAATCGAAAGTCCGGAAGGGATTACAGGTGCAAAGGGAATCACGTCTGAAAATGGTGATATTTATATTAA
>DAMDNS010000059.1:9140-9507 GCA_032083605.1 Ureibacillus sp. | reverse complement strand
GGCATCTAGACGCTTTCTTGATTCCCTTCCTCACCAGTTCCGCCTACCGGTCGGGCATCGAGACGCTTGCTTGTTTCCCTTCCTCACCGATTCCGGCTCCGTTCGGGCATCGAGACGCTTGCTTGTTTCCCTTCCTCATCGGTTCCGGCTCCGTTTGGGCATCGAGACGCTTTCTGATTCCCTTCCACTCCGGTTTCCGCTCCGTTCGGGCATCTAGACGCTTTCTTGGTTCCCTTCCTCACCAGTTTCGGCTCCGTTCGGGCATCGAGACGCTTTCTTGGTTCCCTTCCTCACCAGTTTCGGCTACGTTCGGGCATCGAGACGCTTTCTTGGTTCCCTTCCACATCGATTACCGCTACGTTTGGGC
>DAMDNS010000059.1:0-9040 GCA_032083605.1 Ureibacillus sp. | reverse complement strand
ATCTAGACGCTTTCTTGATTCCCTTCCTCACCAGTTTCGGCTACGTTCGGGCATCTAGACGCTTTCTTGATTCCCTTCCTCACCAGTTTCGGCTACGTTCGGGCATCGAGACGCTTTTTTGTTTCCCTTCCTCACCAGTTTCGGCTCCGGTCGGGCATCGAGACGCTTTCTTGATTCCCTCCCACTTCGATTCCCTCTCCGTTTGGGCATCGAGACGGTTTGTCGATCCTCTTCCACATCCCATTCAGCAGAAATTCGGGCACCGCTACTCCTCGTCGATTCCTTTTCACATCAATTCTCGCTAAATTCGAGCACCGCTTAAGTCGAAACACCTTCCTACTCATTCACGTTCGCTTGCTGCATAAGGATTATTTGCCAACAAAAAATGCCTGCCAGTGTTATACTGGGCAGGCATTTCAGGAATCTTACTTGATTCCGTATTTTTTGTTGAAACGATCCACACGACCATCAGCTGAAGCGAATTTTTGACGTCCAGTATAGAATGGGTGGCATTCGTTACAGAACTCTACAGTAATTTTTTCTTTTACTGATCCTGTTTCGAACGTGTTACCGCAAGAGCATGTTACTGTTGCAGTTTTGTAATCTGGATGAATTCCTTGTTTCATATCCGTTACTCCTCTCGCCCTGAACCATCTGGAACAGAGTTGTTATTCGAACTGTGCCTTACATAACCCGAATATGTCGATTACATATGCACACGTTTCATACTTAAAAGATTATAGCAAGAAATAAATTTGAACGCAACAAAAAGATTATTGGTAATTTTTTAAATGAACAAATCTATCTTGAGATAGAATTATCACTCATGAAATTAAATTAAGCCCTTGCCTTTTGTTGCTTTTTTCATATCATTGTTCAGCTTTTCAAAGAATTCTTCGTTAGACTTAGATGTGCGAAGTTTTCTTAAGAAGCGTTCTGCAAAGTCTGGCGCATCTGAAAACGTTTTACGAATTGCCCATAATTTTTCTAATTGCTCTGCAGGGATAAGCAATTCTTCTTTACGTGTGCCTGAGCGACGAATATCGAGTGCCGGGAAGATACGGCGTTCAGCCAAGTGACGATCTAAGTGAAGCTCTAGGTTCCCAGTTCCTTTGAATTCTTCATAGATGACTTCGTCCATACGAGAGCCTGTATCAACTAATGCCGTTGCCAGGATTGTTAAACTACCACCCTCTTCAATATTTCGAGCAGAACCAAAGAAGCGTTTTGGTCTGTGGAAGGCTGCAGGGTCAATACCACCAGAAAGTGTTCGTCCACTCGGAGGGATGACTAAGTTGTATGCACGGGCTAAACGTGTAATAGAATCCATTAGAATAATAACATCACGTTTATGCTCTACCAATCGACGCGCACGCTCTAAAACAAGCTCTGCCACTTTTACGTGATTTTCCGGTACTTCATCAAAAGTTGAACTTACTACATCAGCTTTAACTGAACGTTCGATATCTGTAACTTCCTCAGGACGTTCATCAATTAGCAGTACAATTAACTCTGCTTCAGGATAGTTTGTAGTAATGGCGTTGGCAACTTCTTTTAAAAGGGACGTTTTACCAGCTTTCGGTGGTGCTACAATCAATCCGCGTTGTCCAAATCCGACTGGAGCCACCAAGTCCATAATACGTGTGGACATTTTATTGGACTCTGTTTCCAATTTAATATGTCTGTCCGGGTAAAGCGGTGTTAGTGCCGGGAAGTGAACACGTTCTTTAGCAACTTCAGGGTCTTCCCCGTTAACTGCATCCACTTGAAGTAATCCGTAATAGCGTTCGTTTTCCTTTGGAGGACGAACCTTCCCGGATACCTTGTCCCCATTTCGAAGATCGAAACGACGAATTTGCGAAGCGGAAATGTAAATATCCTCTTTTGAAGGCGAGTAGTTGATTGGGCGCAAGAAGCCAAAGCCCTCTTGATTTACGATTTCAAGGACACCTTCCATAAAGAAGAAGCCTTCTTGTTCAGAACGAGATTTTAATATTGAAAAGATTAACTCTTTTTTTGTTAATTTACTATAATAAGAAATCTTGTAATCACGTGCAAGAGAATATAACTCTTTTAGCGTCATATTTTCCAATTGCGATATAGTTAAAGCTGACATAGCATATCTCCAGTCTTTTTAAATTTACCATCTATTTTTATACTGAGTAGAAAAATATAGTACATAAATATCAGCACCAGAAAAACACCGATTTTGGCATATATTGTAGCCAAACCGAATTTTCCTATTGTTTGAAGTTGTATTGCTTTAGTAGGGTTTTTAAGTAAGAAAAGAATAGTAGGAAGATGCCTGAATTTAAATTAAAGTGGAGATTTAATGTGGATAGTGTGTGGTTATCCATACGAACATCCGATTTGAATATCAGGCATCTATTGTTTGAAGTAATTTTTTATTTTACATAGCTAGGTTTTTTCTCGATATTGTGACGGCCTTCCACGAAACGTACAGTACCTGTTTTCGCACGCATTACCAACGAATTTGTCAGACAGTAAGAACCTTTATATTGAACGCCCTTCATCAGTTCGCTATCTGTTACAGCTGTTGCTGCAAAAATCGCATCGTCACCTTTTACTAAATCCTCTAGGTATAATACTTTATTTACATCAATACCCATTTTTTCGCAACGTAAAACCTGTGCTTCGTCTTCTGGGATTAAACGTGCTTGGAAATCTCCGCCTAAGCATTTTAAAGCTACAGCAGAAATAACTCCCTCCGGAGCTCCACCAGTACCGAACATAATATCAATACCAGTTTCATCAAATGCAGTATTGATAGCTGCACTTACATCTCCATCTTGAATGAATTTAATGCGGGCACCCGCTGCACGAATTTCGTCCACAATATTTTGGTGACGAGGGCGATCTAATAAAACTGCCACTACGTCCGAGATTTCTTTGTTTTTGGCTTTTGCTACTGCGTGAAGATTTTCTGTCACTGAAGCTGTAATATCTACTTTTCCTGCTGCTTCAGGACCAACTGCTAGTTTTTCCATATACATATCTGGTGCGTTTAATAAGTTTCCGCGATCTGCAATTGCTAGAACCGTCATTGCCCCATTTGTACCTTTTGCAACGATGTTTGTTCCTTCAAGAGGATCAACCGCAATGTCTACTTGTGGTCCGCCATTGCGAAGGCCAAGTTCTTCACCAATATAAAGCATTGGTGCCTCATCCATTTCACCTTCACCAATTACAACGGTACCATACATTGGGATTGTATCAAATAATGCTCGCATTGCTGTTGTTGCTGCGTCATCTGCTTCCTCTTTTAAACCGCGTCCCATCCATTTTGCAGAAGCAATTGCTGCTGCTTCAGTTACGCGTACAACTTCCATCGTTAAACTACGTTCCATTCTTCATTTGCCTCCTGAGTTTCAGCTAAAATCTCGCGCTGAAATATATGCTTCATCTATTGTAACATATTTTGCTAGCTCGTTACGGATGAATTCAATATATTATTATTTTGCTCTTTTAATAGTACTGGTTGTAATTGACTCACGACGAATATCCGCACCAATTTCACAAAGTTTTTCTATTAGTGAGCTATAACCGCGTTCAATATGGTGGATATCCTGAATTTCTGTTTCCCCTTCAGCAATCAACCCAGCTAAAACAAGAGCTGCACCGGCACGTAAATCAGTTGCTGTCACCGTAGAACCATGAAGCTTCGATGGGCCCTGGATGATGGCGGAATTCCCTTCAACTCTCGCACTTGCATTCATTCGACGAAGTTCATCGATATGCTTAAAACGGGCTGAATAGATTGTATCCGTAACCTTGGATGCACCATTCGCTTGAGTCATCAGTACTGACAAAGGCTGCTGAACATCCGTTGGGAACCCAGGATAAACAAGGGTTTTTACATCCACTGCCTGAAGAATGTCTGAGCGATGAATATACATGCTTTCTTCGCCTTCTTCAATTTTAACGCCCATTTCACGCAATTTCGCCGTCACTGCTTCAAGGTGGAATGGAATAACATTATCCACTGTTACGCCGTCCCCAATCGCTGCTGCCATAATCATAAATGTAGCCGCTTCAATACGATCTGGAATGATAGTATGTTTTGTACCATGTAATTCTTCAACGCCATCGATACGAATCACACTCGTACCTGCACCCTTGATATTTGCTCCCATATTTGTTAAAAGGGTTGCAACATCAATAATTTCGGGCTCTTTTGCTGCATTTTCTATAATTGTTCTGCCTTTTGCTCTCACTGCCGCAAGCATAATATTAATTGTCGCACCTACACTAGCCACATCCAAATAAATCTTGGCACCTATTAATTCTTCTGCTCGAAGATAAATGGCACCATGCTCATTTGTAACTTTTGCGCCCAGTGCTTCAAAGCCTTTAATATGTTGATCAATCGGACGGGGTCCCAAGAAACAACCACCCGGTAATCCGATGACCGCTTTTTTAAAACGCCCAAGCATTGCTCCCATTAAATAATAGGATGCACGAAGCTTCTTGACATTCCCATTTGGTAAAGGAATTGCTTGCATTTGAGTTGGGTCAATAACCATCTGTCCATCTTTAAAAGTAACTTCGCCACCAATTTCCTCCAATAATGCTTTTAGCGTCCAAGCATCAGAAATTTCCGGAATACCGCCTATAGTGACTGAAGAATTAGCTAAGATGGATGCAGGAATTAATGCAACCGCGCTATTTTTTGCTCCGCTGACCTTGACTGTTCCTTTTAGACGATTTCCGCCATTAATTTTATATACATCCATATCCGTTCTCCCTTTTGATTGGAAAGTTTCACTTATTATGGTTCCACACGTTTGCTAATCGTTCACTTTCTATCAAGTACGCGCCTTTTTGCGTATCACTAAAAATACGCTAGGAATTTAACATCTAAACTAGATAAATTTGTTGAAAACTGCCTTGTTCGACTCGAGACTTTAGTTGCTATAACGTAATTGAAACTCGGTCCTCTAACACTTATTTGAAAAATTGGCTAAGCGCAAATCCTTTTAGTGACTAGCCTAAATTGCACTTATGCGGATAAGAAGGATAATGCTTCCTTATTCCTCGACATATGCTAAAAACCCGAGCCCAACTTTCATACAGTAAGGATGCTTCTAAAAGCACCCTGGCTACATGAAATATTTTTTATTAATGTTTATTATTTACCATTTTTCTAATTTAAAGCTTAAATTTATAAACAATTCAAAATTTTTTCTTCTTTTTATAGTATTTCAGTTTCTCATTATGTTGAATGTAAGGCTCGGTCTAGTTTTATCCTTGCCGAAATTTCAGCTTGAAAGTGAATTACTTGCTTTTACGGTTTTCCCAGTCCGCTAAGAAGCCTTCAATTCCTTTATCTGTTAACGGATGATGGAATAGTTGTTTTAGTACCTTAAATGGTGTTGTTGCAATATCAGCCCCTGCTAAAGCTACATCTGTAATATGCTGTGGATGACGGATTGAAGCAGCGATAATTTCAGTTTCAATGCCGTGAATAGCAAAAAGATCTGAAATCGTTGCGATTAATTCAACACCGGGTTGTCCAATATCATCTAAACGACCAACAAAAGGAGATACGTATGTTGCACCAGCACGAGCTGCCATTAAGGCTTGATTTGCACTAAAAATTAACGTTACATTTGTTTTAATGCCTTTTTCAGCAAAGAATTTACACGCTTTTAAGCCTTCTGGAGTCATTGGTAGCTTAACTGTGATGTTTGGAGCGATTGCTGATAATTCCAATCCCTCTTTAATCATTCCTTCTGCATCCAGTGAAATTACCTCTCCGCTTACAGAACCATTTACCAGCTCAGAAATCTCACGTAAACGGTCATGGAAAGAAACATTCTCCTCTTTTGCAACTAACGAAGGGTTTGTTGTTACACCTGATAAAATCCCCCAAGAGTGCGCTTCTTTGATTTCCTCGAAATTAGCTGTATCGATAAAAAATTTCATTATGTTTTCCTCCAAGTATTTAAAATAGGTCAATCAAAAAACTAAGAGAAGGCTGATTGAAAACAATCAAACACTTCTCCTGCAAATCATTATTATATCAATTACGCCTTGGCTTTGATTCTTCCAAGAGCTTATCCTCATGTGCCGTTGCTTTTGAAAAGAACAATTTCTGTATTCGTTTTCAATAATAATTGCTCCGTCATTTACTGAGAATGAAGATTAAATAGAAAAGCAGTTCATTATCTTTTTATTTACATTATCGTTAACATTTTTCTAAGTAAAATAAACAATTCTGCTTCCTTATTTTTAAATATATTTCCAATTCGGATGAAAATAATCTAAAAGTACTACTATATTAAGCTTTTTGTGAGCTGCCAAATACACGCATTTTACCGATTACTGTTTCTTTAATTGCATCACGAGCTGGACCTAAATATTTACGTGGATCGTAAACTTTTTGGTTTGTTTCTAAAATTTCACGGATTACATTTGTTGCTGCAATTTGGTTTTCAGTATTCACGTTAATTTTAGCAGTTCCTAATGATACAGCACGTTTAATCTGCTCATCCGGAATACCGGTACCTCCGTGAAGCACTAATGGCATACCTGTTTCTTCCCCAATTTGCTTCATTTCGTCAAAGCCTAATTTTGGTTCGCCTTTATAAGGACCATGTACAGAACCTAATGCCGGCGCTAAGCAATCAATGCTAGTTGCTTCAACAAGAGCTTTACATTCTGCTGGATCAGCATACATAATACCGCCAATCACACCATCTTCTTCCCCACCAACAGTACCTAACTCCGCTTCAACAGAAACACCTTTTGAGTGAGCATATTCAACAACTTCACTTGTAATTTTCACATTTTCTTCAAATGAATGATGAGAAGCATCAATCATAACAGATGTAAAACCTGCATCAACCGCTTCTTTACATTTATCAAAGCTTGAACCATGGTCTAAATGAATTGCAACAGGCACAGTAATTTTATAGCTTTCCATCAAGCCTTTTACCATGTGCACAACTGAGATAAAACCACCCATATATTTTCCTGCACCTTCAGAAACGCCAAGGATTACTGGAGACTTCTCTTCTTCTGCAGCAAGTAAAATCGCTTGAGTAAATTCAAGGTTATTAATATTAAATTGCCCTACAGCATACCCCTCATTTTTCGCTTTAATCAACATTTCTTTCATAGACACTAATGGCATATACGAAAATCCTCCTCGGATGCTAGTAAAATTAATAAGATAAATATTCCAGATTAATCATAGCAAAAAGCATGTCGGCTCTCAAGTCTGAGCCGACATGCTTTTCTGCACCTTAAGCTTGCGAAAGGTGCAAAATACCTTATTAAACAGATTATAATTATAAGTACTTGTCCCTTTATCCGGCTCACAAGTGAGACTACATCGTTTTCTGTGGCGACAGCCTGCGACAGGCGCAAAACCCTCTATAATACTGAAAATTCTTTAAGAAGGTTCTCTCTTTATCCGGCTCTCACTCAATTCTGAGCCGACATGCTTTTCTGCGCCGAAAGCCTGCGACAGGCGCAAAATACTATATCAAACTGAATCTTTTATAAAAAGTATTTCCTTCTCCATCTCTCAAGTCTCAGGCGATGCTGCCCTTTTTCTGCACCTTAAGCTTGCGAAAGGTGCAAAATACCTTATTAAACAGATTATAATTATAAGTACTTGTCCCTTTATCCGGCTCACAAGTGAGACTACATCGTTTTCTGTGGCGACAGCCACAAAACCCTTTATACTACTGATAATTCTTTAAGAAATTTCTCTTTTTATCCGGCTCTCAAGTCTGAGCCGAAAGCAATCTTTTAATAAGAAATAGTTTCTTTACTCATCTCTCAATTTTTAGGAAACAAGTTCGTTTCTAAATCGTAATTCTGCGGCAACTGCAAAATCTTATTTATGATTATTGTATAAAATATTACTCACGCTAAGATGGAAACCTATGTTAGCACATTAATTGTTTACAATTGCGTTTACTTCATCTCTTACATCCAATATATTGAACGGCTTTCTAAAGTACTTGGTCATTCCCAATTCATTTGCTTCACTAAGAATGTCTTCTCCTTCAAACGCTGTCATCATAAACACCGGTATTTGAATGTCCTTTTCTCGGATTCTTTTTAAGATTTCGATTCCATTCATTCCTGGTATCTTCATATCGAGCATAACACAATCAATCTTTTCGTTATCCACAATGTTAAGCGCTTCCATACCATTTGATGCTTGGTAAACCTTATACCCTTCCCTTGAAAAAACTTCATTAAGCAAAAGGCGAATTCCTTTTTGATCGTCTACGATTAATATTTTTTTAACAGAAATTTACCCTTAACGTGATAATATTTTGAATGTAATATTCTTCCATACATTCCATACCCTACAATAACCTCTTTAAAACATACTTTTCGATTAATTTTGTAAAAAATCCTTTAAATTCTTTACTAAAACTTCATATTTTACTTTTTACTAAATAAAAAATTATAATACATGAAGAGGTGAAATTATGTCTAAAATACTCTCTACTCAAATGAGTGGATTATTTCAAAGAATTATTCAAAGTGAAGAAGAAGCAATTGAAGAAACTTCACGTCTATTAGCGCAAGCTAGCATCGGCCAAGGAAATATCTATTTTGCTTGTTTTGATGAATTACAAGCCATTGAATTGAACGCTTTACGCGGGGCAGAACCATTTACCAATCTAAAAGAGTGGTCGCCAACAACAGGCCTTACAGATTCCGATCGAGTTTGTATTTTTACAGCTAAAAGTGATAATCCAGAAGCTTTAAGTCTAGCAAAAAAATTATACGATAGTTTTATACCTTTTTCGGTTATCTCAAGTGAACCAAAAAGTGACGCCAATGAATTAAGCGAATTAGCTTACACATACGTCTCTATGAAAATTCGTGGTGGAATCTTGCCCCACCCAACTAAATTAGGCGAACGTGTTGTAATACCTTATCTCATGGCTGCGCTATTTATATATGAAGCTATTAAACAAAATTATGATGAAATGATTTCTGATGACGACGAATTATTATAATTCTAATTTAAGCCTCTTTTCTACTATAG
>DAMDNS010000058.1:0-9575 GCA_032083605.1 Ureibacillus sp. | reverse complement strand
TTGATAAAGCTCTCAAAATTAGATGAAGAAACGGCTAGTATATTTGGAGACAAAGTGGATTTGAAAAAAGAAATTGAGAGCAGAGTTGCACAGCAAGTAAAAATATGGACGAATAAAAAATAAGGCAGGAGGTTAAATACCATGATAAATTTCATTAAAAAGATGCTCGATGATAAAAAAGAATACAAGGAAATGATGGCGCGTGTGGAAGCTTTGCCGGGCGACTATCAAGAAGCATACAAAAAAATCTGCAGCTATATGTGGAGTTTTTCCTCTGGAAGCGGCATGGATATGCTGAGAATCCAGTACGATCTCATTGATTTGTTTGAAGCGGGTGCGGCAGATGGCAAGGAAGTATTGGAAGTGACAGGGGAAGATGTCACAGCATTCGCCAATGAACTGATCGATCAAGCAAAAAGATGGGATGATAAGTTGCGCAATAATTTGAACAGAAGCATTCTGAATCGTGTGGGTAAGAAAAAATAAATGGTGAACACCCAACTGATTAGCTGGTTGCAATTATGTATGATGAACTTCGCTATTCAGTTATTTTTTTAACCAGGTAGTAAGTGATACAGAATATCGGTGATACTGAATAGTGAGTGAAATATAGTAACGCGGTGACGTTCTTATAAGGAGGAAAAAGAATGAACAATTTAGCGATATCTGTAAAAGGCTTAAAAAAGTCCTTTAAAGAAAAAGAAGTCCTAAAGGGAGTAGATTTTGAAGTGCAACGTGGCGAAATTTTTGCACTGCTTGGTTCAAATGGAGCCGGTAAAACGACGACGGTCAATATCTTGTCAACATTGATGAAGCCCAATCAAGGTGAAGTAAGAATTGATGGCTTCGACGTTTTGCTCCAACCAGATAAGGTGCGCCAGAGCATCAGTCTAACAGGTCAATTTGCAGCTTTAGATGGCATGCTTACTGGGCGAGAAAATCTGATGCTGATTGCCAAGTTACGAGGAGTTTCTAATCCTGCTAAAATTGCAGACAATTTGCTTGCAAGATTCAGTCTGAGTGATGCAGCCAACCGCCGAGTAGATAAATATTCCGGTGGGATGAAACGCCGAATTGATATCGCCATGAGTCTAATCGGATCGCCGGCAGTCATTTTTCTTGATGAACCGACAACCGGGCTGGATCCGGAAGCAAGAATTGAGGTCTGGAATACTGTCAAGGAGCTTGCCGACAGCGGCACGACGATTTTACTGACAACCCAGTACCTCGAAGAAGCAGAACAACTGGCAGACCGTATCGCTATTTTGCATGGTGGAAAAATCATTACAACAGGTACCCTAAGTGAACTCAAAGAGATGTTCCCGCCGGCAAAAGTAGAGTATATCGAAAAGCAGCCGACATTGGAGGAAATCTTCCTCTCAATCATCGGCAAACAGGAGGAATTGTAAATGAAAAGTAAATCAGGAGTATTGCTGGGACGTTTAATGCGCAACATCTTGCGCAGCCCTGATACGATTATCACGGTGGCAATTACACCGATCATGATGATGCTGCTGTTTGTTTATGTTTTTGGCGGGGCCATAGAAACTGGCACGGACAACTATGTGAATTATTTATTGCCAGGAATTTTACTAATGGCAATTGCTTACGGTGTTGCTTACACTTCCGTGAGGCTGTTTACCGATGTAAAGAGTGGGCTAATGGCGCGTTTTATTACGATGCCCATCAAACGCTCGTCGGTATTATGGGCTCACGTGTTGACCTCACTTGTTTCGAATGCACTAACTCTTGTGGTAGTTACCCTGGTCGCGTTATTAATGGGCTTCCGTTCTAGTGCCAATCTCTTGGAGTGGCTGGCGGTCGCTGGGATACTTGCGCTGTTTACATTGGCGCTGACATGGCTGGCGGTAATTCCAGGATTGACAGCGGGATCGATGGAAGGGGCAACAGCCTACTCGTACCCACTGATTTTCCTGCCATTTATCAGTTCAGCTTTTGTTCCAGTAGAAACCATGCCTAAAATTGTCCGCGCTTTTGCTGAAAACCAACCTGTGACTTCAATTGTCAATGCGATTCGTGCCCTCTTGTATGAAGGAGATGTCGGGAACGATATCTGGATTGCTCTTACGTGGTGTGTTGGTATCATGGGTGTCGCTTATGTCATCGCGAGTAAGACATTCAAGCGAAAGTTAGGGTAAGTGACAATTGCCGATTTGCTTTAAATAGAATAGCCACTTTTGCATGATGACCTATGGGTTACAATTTAATATGGACCGTAACCCATAGTTTTTTAAGCACAAAATAAGTGACTTTGTTTAATTTTATTAATTTTTACAATAATTTAACATTCCTTCCATAGGTACTTTATAGTACTAAACTATGCTAAAAGTATTACTGCGTAGGGGAGTGCTTTTAGGTGCGTTTGAAACGCTATATTCAGGTGAAGGATCGATTAATAGTTTTAATGATTGTGTGTATACTTTCAAATTGTATATTTGCGATATTCAGCATGGATTATTTAAGGAAAATGGAAAATAATACCGAAGTCATGTACAAGGAAAAGCTTTTGGCGGTGAATGCGATTGCTGGAATTGAGGCTGCCGTACATATGGGAGATTCGAATCAGGCTCAGGAAATACAGTCCACGCTAAAGAGTTACCAGTTTGATTCGAAAATGGAATATTACATAACAGATTTAGGTTCTGCGATTGAGGGTGGAGAGAATAGTGAAATTCTGACTTTGACGCAGGAAATCAATGAATATATTACTTCTCGAGCAGAAAGCCAATTGAATACCCATCAACAAGACATTGCTTTTGGCTACAAATTGTTAACTGGTGTCTCGGTTGCCATGATATTCATTATTCTATTTTTGAGTATCGGGGCTACACGTTCTGTGAATTTGCCGACAAGGCAATTAAAAAAGCTGCTGAAGCAAGCACAGCAAGGGGACTTTACGCAGACTGCCAAATATGACTCAAAAGATGAACTGGGCGAAGTAATGTTAAGCTACAACCAGATGATATCAGAAGTGAAGGAACTGCTAAAAACAGTCCAGCGAAGTGCAGCATCCGTACATGCCGCCAACGATCAGCTTCAGGCAGCTTCAGAAAAAACGACTAAGGCATCCATCCATATCTCACATGATGCGTCCGATTTAACTGCTGCCACAATCAAGTCAACTGAACAATTAAACCTTAACACAAATGCGTTACAAGAAATCGCAAATGGGGTTGTCGTGATTGCGGAACGTATTGATTTTATCGAAAATAACATTTCACAAACCGTTAAAGAAGCCAATGCAGGTGTTGACTATGTCGTTTTAAATAATGAACAAATGCTCGAAATTGAACAGGCTGTGAAGAGATCCTATGACATGATGCAAATCTTGGTGAAGCATTCAAAAGAGATTGAGCAAGTGATCCAGATTATTAATTCCATTGCTGAGCAAACAAATTTATTGGCCTTAAATGCTGCCATTGAAGCAGCACGTGCCGGTGAATATGGCAAGGGATTCAGTGTGGTAGCAGGTGAAGTACGAAAGCTCTCTGAGCAATCCGTTAAGTCTACAAAAGTCATTGAAGAAATTATCCAGCATATTCAGGTTGATTCAAAACAATCCGTTCAATTTATGAGCAGTGCGTTGCAATCGGTACAAACCGGCATTGACATTACAAATCAAACTGCATCCAAATTCCAGCAAATTGTATCGGCTGTCAATGAAATTGGTCCTCACATCGGTGAAGTAGCGTCGACAATTAACATCATTACGGAAAATACACAAGAAGTTGCCAACAATTCCTTACACTTAAGCGAAGTTTCAAAGGAAAATGCGAAAATGATTGAGCAAGTATCTGCCTCAACAACAGATCAACTCGAAGCGAATAAAGAAATTCATGATGAAATTCAAAAAATCTCAAGAAACATTCGCTCACTTACAACCGCGATCAAGAGGTTTACTGTTTAAATTTTTTTCAGCGCTATCAGAATAAAGAAAACTATTAATTTTCAGATAAATATTGAAATTAATAGTTTTTTTTGATAGCTTTTATCTAATGAACCATTATTTCGTTTTTCGAAAGACCAATAAAAATCGAGGCGATATTATATGAAGAAAATATTATTAACAGGGTTCGAACCATTTTTAACTTTTAAATTGAATCCTACCATGCAAGTTGTAGAGGCTCTGGATGGAAAAGAGATAGAAGGCTACAAGATTTGCGGTCGCATTATGAAGGTGGATTTCAACGAATCCGCGAATCAATTGAAAGAATATCTCGATGAGGTTCAGCCTGACATAATCATGTCATTAGGTTTAGCGGGTGGGCGTTTCAAAATTACACCCGAACGAATTGCGATCAATATCAAGGACGGTGAGCCTGACAACAATGGTTTTGCACCAGTTGATGCCAAAATCGATGAATCTGGTGACGATGCTTATTTAACAAACTTGCCAATTCGACGGATGGTTGAAAAATTAAACGAAGAGGGCTATCCAGCAGAAATCTCCAATACCGCGGGAACGTATCTATGTAACAACATTATGTATGAAGGCTTGGCGTATGCTAAGAAAAAAGGCAACATATTAGCCGGATTTATTCATATTCCAGCATCATTTGACTTAGCCATTCAACACGGAAAAATTCCAGGATGGCATGTCCGAGATTTAATATCGAGTATTGAGCTGTGTATTAAGGAAACGGTTGGCTCAGTTAATGATTGAGTTGCTAAAATTCATTCCAATAGTGAAGCCAGGACGCAAATTTTGCGAGCTTGGCTTTTTGTTTCGTCTAAAAATAGCAAATAAAATCTATTGTTATTCCAGAATAATATTACCATTGTTATTCGCGAGTAATATTAATATAATTTATTTTGCTTACTAATATATTAATCCAGATTTTATTGGTAAGTAATTAATTTAAAGGTGGGTCACTATTTGAAAAAAAATTATCTTCTTTTATTGATGTTATTTGTAGTAGTTGTATTGACGGCTTGCAGTGCGGAGAAAACTTCAACGAAGAAAGAAGCAGTATCCAAAAAAGCACAGCAAAGTTATCTATTTTATAAAGAAACAGCTGTAAATGAAGATGGTTCAAGTATTGGTGATCTTTATATACAAACAAATGACACAGACGCGGAAAGAATTTCGAGTGGTGTTATTGATGGCAGATATAAATATGATGCGAAAAACGATAAAGTTTTATTTATTAATGAAGAAAATGCCTTATATGAAGCAGAAGTCGGAAAAGAAAAAGTTAAGCTTGCTAGTGATGTAGCGTATTTTGAATTGAATGATGCCAACGAAGCAATTACTTATCAAAATCAAGATTCTGATTTGTATTATTTAAATAATGAACATGAATCTGAAAAAATCGCTTCTACTACTTATAACTACAAAGTGGAAGGCAAGGACATTTACTATGTGGATAATGAAGGTGATTATAAACAGTATAATGTTGAAACGCGTAAAGAGATAACGATTGCAAATGATGTAAATGAATTTGTGTTATTGGGTGAAAATGAATCTGTCTACGTAAATAACGATTATATGTTGTTTTACAAAAAAGGTAATGAAGAAAGTATCAAGATTTCAAGTGATGAAGTAAACAGTTATTATATTGAAAAAGTCGGCGATCAATTACTGTATTTAGCTAGACAAGATGATGAGTATAATCTTTTTGTTTCATCTTTAGACGGTTCCAATAAAAATAAGGTTGCAAGCAACTTGTCCGATTTCAAAATGAATGGGAAAGATATTTATTATTTAACTGAAGAAAGAAATCTTTATATGAAAAAAATGGATGAAGAAGAAGCAACAAGAATTGCTAGCGATGTAAATAACTTTACTGTATCAGATGAATACGTATATTTTATCGACCATGATTATGTAAGTTATTTTAAAAAGGGAACAGACGAAGTACAAAAGATTGCATCAGAAATCCAAGATTACACGTACATGTCATCCGGGGAATTTTTATATTTGACCCTCGAAAATGAGCTGTTTCTAGGTGAAACAAAATTGGCAAGTGATGTAGAAGGATTTTCTGTAGCGGACGAGCAAATTATTTATGCCACATCTGATGACAAATTATACTCAAGAAAATCGGGTGAAGAGGCACAGCTTATATCGGATGAACTTGATAACTATTCAAATGTTACGTATTTAAATAAATATATTTATTATAATTATTTAAGTTTTGAAGATATTGTAGGATATTATTATTCCGTAATTGATGAAAACAATAACTTTTATATTCAATTTGATGGCGATCAGAAAATGATGAATTCAATCGAGAATTACGAGCTTCAATTTGAATTTTCCGAGTACGGCTATAACGTAGCGGATGTTGAAGTGAATGGAAGTTATGGAACGCTCCTCAAGGATGGGGATACTTTAATTCTTGATGGTGATTTTGAAGCAGGTCAATTGATTTTTTATAAGACAACAAAAGAAGAGATGGAGAAATATAAGGCACGTATAGAAGCTGAGGTCGCTGCAGAAGAGGCGAGAATTGCAAAGGAGGCCGAAGCGGAAGCCGCTAGAATCGCGTTGGAGGAAGAAGCAGCCGAGGCCGAAGAAAATGAATATGCTATCGAAAGTTTGATGGATAGCTATCTATATGGATATGAGTATGCAGTAAATAGTGGCGATATTTCCTCTATGAACCATTATCTTCTTGGCGGCAGCTCGTTCAATACAACGCAATCAGACTATGCAATGTCTTTGTATAATAAAGGAACAGGTGTCGAATTAATTAGTCATTCTGTCCAAAATATAGAGAAACAATCTGCTTCGAATTTCAAAGTGAAAGTAGAGGAATCATTTATGGTTTATAATGCCGATGGTTCAACTGAACGCTTGGACTATATCGGTCATTACGAAGTTGAAAAATTCGCAGGCACTTTCTATATCTCAGATTTGGAAATCGAATGGCCATAATTAAATAAATAATTGCAACGCACAAGTGCTGTTTATTCAGCATTTGTGCGTTTTTTGTTTGGAGCCAAAGAAGTGTACCATTATTGTCAAACTTTTCTATCCAAATTTCATTTTTGGGCATGTGGAGGCTGATTTCATCTTTTGGGATTTTGTTTACACTTATTTTAAAAGGGGGAACGCATTTGCAAATTCTTGAAAGAGGTTTTTCCTCAAAAATTATTGTACTAGAAGCTTTAAAACGTCGAATTGAGGTAGGTCACGCGAAACATGAGTATGTTAGCTCCTTATTGCGACGGGCGGAGATTGGCTACCGAGGGGAGATGAAGGTTGACCGTTTGTGGAGGGAGGTCATCGTGCCGACCAACGCTCTTCTTATACATAGCTATGAGATCAGAAATGATTTTGGAAACTTACATCAGATGGACACGATATTTGTATGCCCGCATTTTATTTTCATCCTCGAAATTAAAAATGTATCGGGTTACATTTGGTATGAAAAGGACAAACATCAGTTTTTGCGAAAGAAATTGACAGGGGAGGTGGAGAGTTTTCAGAGCCCTTTTGATCAAGTGCAGCGTCATGTAGATATAATCGAAAGGATGATAGAGCGGTTGGGGTTGGTGCTGCCAGTGCACAAAGCAGTAGTGATTGCCGAATCCTCTACAGTAATCGGTGAGGTGCCAAAGGAATTTCAGATTTTCCATGCGATTGGTTTGCCTGCGGAGCTAAAAAAGCTATTATTAAAGTATAGCAATTCCGCGCTCTACCAAGTACATTACGAGTTGCTAGCAAACTATCTACTGAGCTTACATAGGCCAAGTATCTATGTCCCAAGATTCGAAATCCCACCACTGCGTAAGGGACCGATTTGTGGGTGTGGGAGAGTGATGAGGTATAACTTTGGAAAGTTTTTATGTAGCTGTGGGATGAAATCTAAAGAGCCACTCTATCAAGGCTTGCATGATTATCGAGTTTTAATTAGTGAATCGATTACGAATCGAGAGTTTCGGGAATTTTTTATAATAGATAGTCAACAGTGTGCTAGTAAAATACTTAAAAGAATGAATTTACAATCTAAAGGTACTACTAAAGATAAAAGTTACTTGATTCCAGAAGATATCTGGAGAAAATAAGTGCGGAAAGATAGTATAAGTGATAGAAAATTAATAGAGATGTTAGTGTATTTTAAGAAGTGTCGAGATTATTGGGATAAGTGTCGAGATTTTTAAGAAAAGTGTCGAGATTTTTTAGAAAAGTGTCGAGAATTTCGGCAAAAGTGTCTAGTATTTCATCAAAAGTGTCGAGATTCCAAAAGCAGCTCCCCAGTCAAAAGAAAGGGGAGGGAGTTGATTGTTTTCAGAGAAATTTCAAGAACATGAGAGCAGAAAAATAGTATAAATAATTGAAAATTAATAGAGATGTTAGTGTATTTTAAGAAGTGTCGAGATTATTGAGATAAGTGTCGAGATTTTTAAGAAAAGTGTCGAGATTTTCGGTAAAACTGTCTAGATTTTCATTAAAAGTGTCGAGATTCCAAAATCAGCTCCCCCAGTCAAAAGAAAGGGGAGTGAGTTGATTGTTTTCATAGAAATTTCAAGAACATGAGAGCAGAGAAATAGTATAAGTAATTGAAAATTAACAGAGATAATAGTGTATTTTAAGAAGTGTCGAGATTTTTAAGAAAAGTGTCGAGAATTTCGGCAAAAGTGTCTAGATTTTCATCAAAAGTGTCGAGATTCCAAAATCTCCCCACCCCCTAAAAGAAAAGAGGGAATCCATTTGAACAATGTTATTGATTTTGTCTCAATCAAGAAGCAGAAGCAGAATGAGAAGCTGGATAGGGTGTTTCGGAAGGCGAATTCGCTCAAAAGTGTGCAGGAGATTGATGAGCTGGTGGAGGAGAAGTCGCTGGCTGTGCAGGATCATAAGCTTTTTTTAGCATTCCTCAAGTATTTGGAGATGAAAGAGATGGAGCCCCGAGCGGTGTTTAAGGAAGTTTTGCAATTGCCAAAATTTCAGTTTGAGGAGCGGTATCAGATGAATTGGTTGTCTGTGGTGCAGCTGTGCTTTACGTTTCTTGCGATTTTAAAGGAGAGTGATCCAGAGCAGTATCTGGAATTCATCGACTCAAATTGAGCTGCGCGCTGGGGGAACGAAGTGTACTTCCCCCACTTGTACCCCCCAGCCACATTGTGACGAATTAGTTAACATCTATAAGTCAAAAATGCTAGGGATACTGGCCTGTTGCTATTCGAAAACCGCATAGGCACGCAGTGTTATCAAATGTTCATCTCCAATTCGTTCCATTTCTAAAATATTTTATAATTTTTATGCACGTTGTTGTTCTTTCTACCTATTATTCGTTATAATATTTAAATGGGGTTCGAATGTACGAAACCAATCTTGAAAGGAGTTTCTGGATTCAATGAATGAGGAACAACGACTAGCGAGTCAGCAAGTGAATCAACCAAAACCTACGAATGCTAAGCCTGAAAAAGATTACAGTCAATATTTTGAACGTGTGATTACGGCACCTTCATTGAAAGATGCGAAAAAACGTGGGAAAGAAGAAGTGAAGTACCACAAGGATTTCAATATTGATGAAGAGTTCTTGGCAATGGGGAATGGGCGTAAATTTTTCATTCGTACGTACGGATGTCAGATGAACGAGCAT
>DAMDNS010000057.1:0-9662 GCA_032083605.1 Ureibacillus sp. | reverse complement strand
TCGCACCAAATCCTGCTCATAAGAGCTCACGGGCTTAGAAGTTAGACTTCATCACCGTCGATTGGGAATTTCACCCGACCCCGAAGGAATTTTTTATTTAATTGCTTTCAAACATAACATGAATCCGTAAATTTATCCATCAAATAATCGGATAATTCGAATTTCAGTAAAAAGGAATCACTTGAATAAGCAGGAAATATTTATTCATTTGCTTTAATTTCTCGCAACGTTATAATGTTTAGATGAACTCATTAAAGGACGTGAACGCTTTTGAGCGATAAAGTAATGATGGAAATTGGACAAAAATTTCCTTTAACAATAAAAAGATTAGGAATAAATGGTGAAGGTGTGGGCTTTTATAAACGCAATGTCGTGTTTGTAAAGGGTGCACTGCCTGGTGAAGAAGTAACAGTCAAAGTGTCAAAGGTGCAACATAATTTTGCTGAAGCAGAGATTTTAAATGTACGTAAAGCTTCGAAAGACAGACAAGAACCAAGCTGTCCTGTTTATAATGAGTGTGGCGGTTGTCAGCTGCAGCACTTAACATATGATGGTCAACTAAAAGAAAAACGTGACATGGTTGTGCAATCTTTAGAAAAGTACGTGAAAAATATTGCAGATTCAACTGATATCCGACCTACAATCGGAATGGACAACCCTTGGAATTACCGCAACAAAAGCTCCTTCCAGGTTCGCAAGGAAGGAAAACGAGTATATGCCGGACTTTATGCAGAAGGAACAAACAAATTATTGAATATCAATGATTGTGCAGTTCAGCATCCATTAACATCTAAAATAACCGTTGCTACTCGTAAAATCTTGCAAAAATTAAATATCTCTATTTATGATGGAAAAACTTTAGATGGATTAGTAAGAACTATCGTGGTTCGTACGGCTATCAAGACTGGCCAAACTCAAGTGTGCTTAGTAACGACAAGAAAAGATATTCCACATAAAGACGAATTGATTGAACGTATGCTGAAAATCGATCCAAGCATCGTTTCCATTACACAAAATATAAATCGCGATAAAACATCGTTAATTTTTGGTGATGAAACAATTATTCTTCACGGGAAAGAAACTATTCATGAAAAATTAGGAGAACTTGCATTTGATTTATCCTCTCGCGCTTTCTTCCAATTAAATCCTGAGCAAACAGTTCATTTATATGATGAAATCAAGAAAGCTGCTGAGTTGACTGGAAAAGAAAAAGTAGTAGATGCTTACTGCGGCGTTGGAACAATCGGCTTGTGGCTGGCACCAAAAGCAAAAGAAATTCGCGGTATGGACGTGGTTCCTGAAAGTATTGATGACGCAAAGAAAAATGCCCGTAATCATGGCTACAAGCATGCTCACTATTATACTGGAACAGCTGAAGAATGGTTGGCAAAATGGAAGCGCGAAGGATTCGTTCCAGACGTGGTAACCGTAGACCCTCCGCGCACCGGCCTTGCCCCAAGCTTTATCAAAACAGTGATGAAAATCAAACCAAAGCGTTTTGTGTACACATCTTGTAACCCATCAACCTTTGCCAAGGACCTGCAAGAATTAACTAAGCTTTATAAGGTGGACTATATTCAACCAGTTGATATGTTCCCTCAGACAGCACGAGTTGAAATTGTAGCAAAGCTAACTTTAAAAAATAAATAAAGATATGCAAAAAACCGTCTCAAGTTAAATTGGGACGGTTTTTTTGGGGAAAGGTGAGGTAAATAGTAGAGATTAATCCAAAATCTCTTTCTGTTTAAAAACTTGTATTGTTAAAGTGAGAAGGAGGATGATCAAAGCAACGGTTATAAGGAATGCCGGCAAGAAACTGGATGAAAATTCTCCCGACTGCAAAAATTCCCCTATGTGGCCTGTTAGTGTTGCCGGGCTCCACTTCAGTTTATCTTTTAAAAATGAAGTGACTGTAGAAATAACCACCACGACCAAGATTGTCAGGAATGCCACACTACCGGTACCTTTCATTAACGTGCTAAAAAATAGCGTCAATGTCACAACAAAAATCAACCATACACTGTAGATGGCAAAGCTTTGAAAAATACGATCGGCAGCTACCGATTCAATAAGTAAATTCGTATAATACAACGAGGCTGCATAACCAATAAGAAATGACAGTAATGTTACGGTCACTAATCCAGCCCACTTCGATAAAATATAGGAAGAATATGGTACTGGTTTACTCATGACCATACCGGCTACCCCATTCTGTCTTTCGGCAGATACGACCCCCATCCCACTTAGGACGAGAATAAGGACGCCAAGCATTCCATAATTCGATAGAACCCCCATTAATACTTCCGCAGCTGTTGGCACTGGCATTTCAATAATTGTCCCTTCCGGTAGCCCACCGAACTGATCTAAAATTTGCGGCATATAATATGAACTAATTGGCTGCATGACACCAAGCAATATAAAAACAAGAGGAATCCATAATAGTTTATAATTACGCATCATTTCAGTGATTTCTTTTCGATAGAGAACACCCCATTGCGTCATGCCTTCACCACTTCCATAAATAAATCCTCCAATGTCGCCTGCACTATCTCAAACTTTCGAATAGGCAATCCTTGATTCACGATTTCTTCCAATAAAGTTTGTCTTCCATTTTGCATATCAGTTATTTCGATATTAGCTACGTTTCCAATTGTATGAACGCCTGAAACAAAACTATAGCTCTCGATTTTTTTTAGCCATTCTAATGAGTCAGAGTCAGACTCAAATTCAATTCGTATAATCGGCTGCTGATACTGATCCATCACCGTTTCCAATTCCCCAGAAATCGCAATTTCCCCATCATTAATAATTATAATATCGTCACTGATTTCCTGGGCATCGTGAAGAACATGTGTTGAAAAGAGAATCGTTGTTTCTTTTTTTATCTCCCTCATCATGTCCAATACTTCCCTTCTCCCGAGTGGGTCGAGAGCAGAAACAGGTTCATCTAATATAAGCAGTTTCGGTTGATGAATAAGTGCCTGCGCCAATCCCAGTCGTTGCTTCATGCCCCCGGAATACCCGCCTATCCTTCTTTTTTTCGCATCATTCAAGCCAACACGTTCCAGTAATTCCTCGCTTCTTTTTTCTGCTTCTTTGCGATTGATCTTCGCCAGCTCTGCAGCAAAAATTAGAAACTCCTTCCCCGTCATCCAATTAAAGAAAGAAGGATACTGAGGCAAGTAACCAATATATTGCCTTAGATCCTTTTCTTTTGCTCCTTGAAAATAGATGCTTCCCGAAGATGGTTCCAACAATCCTGAAAGCATTTTCAGCGTAGTTGTCTTCCCTGCCCCATTTGCTCCAAGTAAAGAAACGCATCTGCCTTCATCAATATGAAAAGTAATTCCTTTGACAGCATTCGTATTGCCGTATTTTTTGACTAAATCAGTTATTTTTAATAACTCCATTAATCATTTCTCCTTCCAATGACGAAGTAAAGCATCGGGCCGATTATGTTGATGAACAGGATTATTAGAACCCACATCCATTTAGGTCCATTTGTTTTTTCCGATCGAATGCAGGAAACTAATGCGATAATCACCAATAATAATTGGATACCTAAAATTGGTGCGATTACTCCCCAAGGTACCTGATTTAATAGTTCACTCATTCTTTCTCCTCCTAAAAGTAATAGTTGGCACCCTATAAAAATGAAATTAACAAAATAACAATAAGTGGAATGAAAACTATTACATATCCAAACGGATTGGCAAAATTGATGGTCCAGCCAACGCCGAATCGTTTTTCAACAAAGATTGATGGGTCATTTTTGTTGAAATAAAACATTCCGCCCTTCCAATACCTATCTTCATCCAAGTCCATAATTTGTGCCTGGACGTTTGTTTTCATATCTTTATCTGAACGTCCTACTTTTACGGCAAAAATCAAAGTACCTATCAGCACTAACAATAAGAATCCAAAGGGAATTACCAGCTTCACAGCTCCAGCACCTATTTCCGGATGGATCGTCATAAGCTGGAAATAGCTTAATAGCATCGTAACGCCCAACAAGACAATGAACATCAACCAGCTTGAATATTTCCTTAAATTTAATTGACGATTGCGTGAGGATTCTAAAGCAGTAGCACTAAGCTTGATGCCGGATTTTTTAGTCGCCACATGAATGCCCAGGAACATCAATTGCATCGTCAATAATAGTAATGACAGCTGCATAGCTGAAATTGGCGATTTGTCTGTAAATGCATCCGCCTCCCCGCTTGGACCCCAGTGAGTTGGAATCTGATCGGGCAATAAATCATAATTCAGCATTGTATAAATCAGTAGCCCAATCGTCGAAAGAATTGGAAGTAGAAACACGTACCATGGCAGCATCTCATCCTGTCTTCGAACCGATAGATCCGTAACCTTCATTGGCTTTAAATTTTCTACCCATTGATTTTGCTGTTTTAGCATTTTCGTTTTTCCGTGATAATACAAATAGAAGGATAGACTAATAAAAATTAGCGCAAATTCAATAATTACACCCGTTAATGCAATTTGATTATCCAGTCGATTATTACTGAGAATCCATCCGATATAGGATCCTAAAATGACAAAAGATAGTAATCCAACACTCATTGAATATTGTTTTCGATACTTTTTAATTGTTTCGTCCTCAATATATTGCTCCGGAATCATGACTCCAAATACGATTGCTCGATTGACTAAGTAAGGAATCGCCGTCTGAGTCACTGCAATAAATAAAGTAATAATGAAAAAAACTAAAAATGCCATACCCTTTCCTCCTTTATCTTTCCTTCATTTCCTCTAGGATAGAACCAACTAAATCCTGAATTTCTTTTTTATTCATGCCTGATACTAGCGCTTCTGCTATAACTGGTGTGATTTCCAAAACAATTTGCTGCTTTTTCTCTTCGCTCATTTGCTCTGCCGGTGAAATTATGGCACCGGATTTGGGAACAATTTTGATAATCCCCTTTTTCTCCAGCTCATGATAGCTTTTGTTGACTGTATGCATATTAACACCGAGGTCTGCTGCAAATGCTCTAACTGAAGGCAACGAATCTCCTGGAGCAATTTCTCCTCGTGCAATACCTTGAATAATCTGATTTGTAAGCTGTGTGTAAATTGGTATATCAGATTCGGCTTCAATTCGAATGATCACTTGAACCCCTCCATTCTGTTCTATATCTATTATAACAAAACTGTTCTACAAATGATAGAACAAAGTTCGGGTTTATCTGAGAAAATAAAAAAGGAGGCTAGCTCGCATACAGCCGCCTCCATCGATTATTTAAATTAATCTTTATTATTCTTTCACATTCCTTGCATAAAACAATTCTTCCTCTAGCTCTTGTTTGAATTGCATTGTTTGCTGATCTGTCCAGTTTAGATTTCGCTCCATATAAGCCATGACCTGATTCTTCCACATTTCAACACTATGAATATCAAATAATAGCAATCCCGTTCTTCTATTAAAGAAATCCATTGGCGAATAGACCATTTCATATTGAATGGCGTATTTCAATTTCACCAATAAAGGTAGAGGCATTCCAAATTCGTCTGCCTCCTCTATGCTGCTTCGTGCAATTTCAAATAAAATTGGCGCATTGGAACCATATTTTATAACTATCGAACAAACATCCAGTTCATCTAACCCAGTACCCAGCGCATTACTCCTGAGGTCATCAATAAAGGACAGAAAACCCGTAGAGCCTCCGACATCCCCTCCTGAAATGGGCAATTTTTTGGTTATAGATTTTTCAAATACCTTATAATTTTCATTGGCGAACTGTTTTACGATCAAATCCACAACGTTCTCTGCCATTTTCCGATAACCGGTCAGCTTTCCGCCTGCAATGGTGATCAGACCTGACTCCGACACCCAGGTCTCGTCTTTCCTTGAAATATCCGAGGCATTTTTCCCTTCTTGTTTTATTAGAGGACGTACACCAGCCCAGCCTGATTCTATATCATTTGTTGTAATGTTTAATGAAGGAAACATATAGTGAATTGCCTGAAGGATATAGTCGCGGTCCACATCAGTAATTCTCGGATTGATGGGATTCTCGTTGTAAATGGTATCGGTAGTGCCTACATATGTCTTGCCCTCTCTTGGAATTGCAAAAATCATCCGGCCATCCGGCGTATCAAAATAAACAGATTGCTTTAAAGGAAAAAGCGATTGATCGATAACTAGATGTACCCCCTTGGTCAACTGCAAAAACTTACCTTTCTTGGAACCATCCATCTCTCGAATTGAATCTACCCATGGACCAGTTGCATTTACAATTTTCCGCGCAAAAACAGGAAACAATTCATCCGTTAGACTATCTCTTATCTGCACTCCAACGACCCTTCCATTCTCCTCAAGCAATTCCTCAACCTTAGAATAGTTTACAAGTGTTGCTCCAAAACGAGCTGCTTCTTTCATTACTTCAATTGTAAGCCGGGCATCATCTGTTCGGTACTCTACATAGTATCCCCCTCCTAGCAATCCTCCTTTTTTTATAAGTGGTTCCTTTTCAATCACCTCTTTTTCGGATAGCATCGCACGTCGTTCAACCTTTTTAACGCCGGCCAGAAAATCATATATGCGTAGACCGATAGAGGTGGAAAGCTTCCCAAATGTCCCTCCCTCATGGAAGGGCAATAGCATCCATTCCGGTGTTGTCACATGCGGGCCATTTTCATAGACAATCGCCCTTTCTTTCCCCACCTCTCTTACTACATTAACTTGGAATTGCTTCAAATAACGTAATCCACCATGAACAAGCTTGGTAGAACGACTAGATGTGCCGGCAGCAAAATCCTGCATTTCAATAAGGCCAACCTTCATTCCTCTCGTCGCTGCATCTAAAGCAATCCCCGCTCCCGTAATCCCCCCACCAATTACCAATACTTCAAAATGAGTGTTTATCAGCTTTTCTTTATAGCGTGCTCTTTCCAAATTGCTAAAAGTCATTGTAATACCCTCACTTTGGATTAAAATACCCATTGAATAGTGAAGCTGTGTTTTTTCTCCAATTAAATAAAGAGACCACAAAATAGATACCTCTGTTTTTCGCAGGCATGTATTATGTGGTCTCTCGTAATATTTATAGTTTAATTGTTTCTTAATGGCCAGCTATTTAAATGTTCTTGTACTTGCAACCGCTTTCTCCCAACCGTCCACTAATTCCTTTCTTTTTTCCTCATCCATCTTAGGTTCATAGGATTGATCTTTTGCCCATTGGGAGGCAATTTCTTCTTGGTTCTCCCAGAAGCCAACCGCTAAGCCGGCTAAATAGGCAGCTCCCAGTGCAGTTGTCTCATTTACCTTTGGTACATCAACCGGTACATTTAAAATATCGCTTTGGAATTCCATCAAGAAACTATTCTTTACTGCTCCTCCATCTGCACGTAACGTTTTTAAGGAAATGCCCGAATCCTTTTCCATTGCATCAAGAACAGCCTTTGTTTGATAAGCCAATGATTCCACAGTAGCCCGGACAAAGTGATCCTTTGTTGTTCCTCGAGTTAACCCGAATATTGCTCCCCTTGCCTCACTATCCCAATAAGGTGTCCCCAAGCCAACAAAAGCAGGCACCACATAGACTCCATCTGTTGAGTCAACATTTCGACAGTACTGCTCGCTTTCTGCTGCATTGCTGAAGATGCCCAAGCCGTCTCGCAGCCATTGAATAGCTGAACCAGCTACAAAGATACTTCCTTCAAGAGCATACTCTACCTTGCCATCTAGCCCCCAAGCCAATGTTGTCAATAAGCCATGCTCCGATTTTACAGGTTTTTCCCCTGTATTCATCAGCATAAAGCAGCCCGTTCCATACGTGTTTTTAACCATTCCCTTTTCAAAGCACGCCTGCCCGAAAAGGGCTGCTTGCTGGTCGCCCGCAACGCCGGCGATTGGCACCTCTTGGCCGAAGAAATGCTCCTTATCAGTTGTGGCATACACCATTGATGAAGCACACACTTCAGGCAGCATGGATTTTGGTACATCCAGGATCGATAATAATTCATCATCCCATTTTAAATCATAGATATTGAACATAAGCGTCCGCGAGGCATTAGAGTAGTCGGTAACATGCGCTTTCCCGCCAGATAGCTTCCAGATTAGCCAAGTATCGATTGTTCCGAATAACAGCTTGCCTTGATCCGCTAATTCCCGCGCGCCATCTACATTATCCAGAATCCACTTTACCTTTGTTCCCGAAAAATATGCATCTATTAATAAGCCCGTTTTTGATCGGAACAACTCATTGAATCCTTTACTTTTTAACTCCTCGCAAATCTCGTTTGTCTGTCTGGATTGCCAAACAATTGCATTATAAATAGGTGTTCCAGTTTCTTTATTCCAAACTACTGCTGTTTCGCGCTGGTTTGTAATCCCGATGGATGCAACTTCCTCCGCATTAATATCTGCTTCCGATAAGCAAGTAGCGATGACAGCCAAAACAGAACCTAAAATTTCATTGGCATTATGCTCAACCCATCCAGGATTGGGGAATATTTGAGTAAATTCTTTTTGTGCACTGTGGACAATCTCTCCCTGCTTGTTAAACAGGATTGCTCTTGAACTCGTTGTACCTTGATCGATGGACAAAATATATTTTCCCATTTCTTCACTCCCACATTTAAAGAATCATTTACTAAAAGCCTTAGTCAGTTACTAGATACTAGATTTTTCGGACTTATAAAATACGCGATTCCTAACACAACTAGTGATACAACTAATACAATCCAGAATTCAGTTGTCATTGTATTCGTAAACACTACTTTATAGAATAGCGCCCCGAATGCACCGCCAAGAATAGGACCTACAACCGGCACCCACGAATAACCCCAATTGGATGAGCCTTTCCCTGGAATCGGAAGAACTGCATGGGCAATACGTGGACCTAGATCACGTGCTGGATTAATGGCATATCCAGTTGTCCCCCCAAAGGCCATACCAATCGCAACAATTAATAGACCTACCGCAATAGGATTTAAGCCTTCTGTAAATTGGCCTGCACCAATAAATTGAAGCCCAAATAACAAAACAAATGTACCGATAAATTCACTTAACAAGTTTGAGAATGTATGAGGAATTGCAGGTCCCGTTGAAAAAACGCCCAATTTTGTACCTGCATCACTCGTCGCTCTCCAATGCGGCAAGTATTGAAGAAAGATAATGCTTGCTCCCAGGAATGCTCCTATAAATTGGCCAAGAATATATAGTGGAACATCACTCCAAGCAAAATCGCCAGCCGATGCCAACGCAACCGTTACCGCCGGATTTAAATGTGCACCACTAATACCTCCGACCGCATAAATCCCTAATGTAACCCCTAACCCCCAAGCTAGTGTGATAACAACCCATCCTGCGTCCTTTGCATAAGATTTCGTCAGATTCGCCCCTGCACAAACCCCTGCTCCAAACCAAATTAAAACCATCGTTCCCAACACTTCTCCCCAAAACGGCGACATTCCAACATCTCCTTTGTTTTAAAATTAAAAAGAAACACTAGTGAATTTTAAGATTTATAAGGACAATAAGTGTTTCTTTTTATGTACTTAAAACAAATTGTATTTAACGAATTGATGGAAGCGTTAACATTTTCACTCATAATTACGCCGCCAAAAATTCATTTATTCATAAAACAAAAAATAAATTTGCGGGTCAAGCTCAGCTATGCTTAGATGAGCTCATTTTGCTT
>DAMDNS010000056.1:0-9673 GCA_032083605.1 Ureibacillus sp. | reverse complement strand
AAATTGAAAATGCTTATGTGGGGAAATATGTTATTATGAACGATGTTCCGGATGGTATGCACAATAATATGTTGCCAATGTTCCTAACGATGGCTTGTTACGTAGGGGCTATGATTGCAGCGATGCAATTAGTAGGTGCCTTTAAACAAAGTCGTGGAAAAGCATCAAAAGCAAAATTATTTGCTTATGTTCAAGGTTCAGCTTTAATCATCGCAGTTGCAGCAACAGTCTTTGCATTATTAGTTGCATTCTTAATCGCGGATCTAGATACAGATATACTTTTCAAAGTAGCAGGTCAACAAGTGTTGCTATACATGGCTGCATTTAATGTATGTGCAATCTTCACATTCTTAATCGGGGAAGCCGGTATGATTTTAAATATCCCGGTCTTATTATCACAAACAATTGCTAATGGTGCGACAATGCCGCGTGAAATGATGTATGGATACTTCGATGTAGTGAGTCATATCTCTCCGATGTACTATTCTGTACAATCCTATTATGCCGTGATGTTCGGTTCTACTGAGCAATCGCCATTCCTTTGGGGATTAGCAGCAGTCTTTGTTGGAGCGATGCTTATTAATATGATGATCGTTGCCTTTGTACACAAAAAGGTTCCAGTTAATGCTGAGGCAAAAGAAAAAATTGCTCCTATTCATGCTCAACCAATTATGAAATAATAGAAAATAAAGCTTCAATCAAAAAATGGTTGAAGCTTTATTGCTTCTTAGGTGCGTTTAATATGGAGGTATAGTATGTCAATCCAAGTTTATATATTAAGTAAGTTATTGGAAGGGAACAATTACCCTTATAAATTAAAAAAAGAATTATCTGACCCAATTCCGTTTGATAGAATGAGCAACTTAACGGAAAGTAAGCTCTATTACCATTTTGAGTCGCTTACAAAACAAGGGCTAGTTGAACCGCTTGAGGTTATTAAAGAAGAAAACCGTCCAGATAAACAGCTGTTTGCCATCACTGACAAGGGCCGTCAGCAGCTGCCTTTGAAAATTTATGACCTGTTTAAAAAGGCTAATAATCTATCAGAGATGCTTACAGGAATTATGTTTTTACGGTTTGTAGATCAATCCCGGATAGTTGAAATTTTGCAGAAAAAGTTAGAGGGTTTACAGTCAAAACAGTCTCAAGTACAAGCTATATATAGCCAGATTTCAATCGAAGAATATAGGAATGAAATGGTAGACTTTGCGCAAAACTATTACACAAATACAATTAACAATGAAATCATCTGGTTAGAGAAGCTAATAAGTAAACTAAATGTAAGTGATAATTAAACTTATTTTTATTTTAATTCAAAGCCCTTGGAGAGTCTCCTTGGGCTCTTTTGTTATATTAATTATTGCATTTTTTCTTGTTATTGTGTCAAATCGGCAGGATTGTCTGAGATTGAGACTGGAAATGGAAACAATTTCCGATTTGAATTCGTTTATGTTTATATTTAGACAAGTTATTCTGCAATCCAAAAAAATTAAAGTAGAGTAGGGAAGCGCTTGGAATTTTTTACAACTCAATTAGTAATGATTGCACTATTTATATTGATCATCCATTCAATCGAAACATTGGCATATTCCGTACGTTTATCCGGGGCAAGAGTGAGATTATTGGCATCGGCACTTTCCCTGTTTAATGTAATGGTCATGATTTCAAGGCTGGCGAACATGATGCAGCAACCTTTCACCGGAAGCTTGATAGATAATGCACCAAAAGAAAGCGGTTTAGAATTTGTCGAAAGCCAATTTCGGTTTCTTATAGGTTCTGCAACTTTAGGGACAATAATCGGTTTACTTTTGTTACCAACTTTTCTAGCCATATTTTCGAGGGCAATCATTCATTTAGCGGAGGAACGAGGTTCGATACCGGCATTATTGAAAAAAGGACTAACGCTATCTTATTTAAAACGTGCAAAAAAACATATTCATCTACCTAGATATACCTACTTAAAGGGTATGAGCTGGCGAGACATACCGGTTAAATTATTTTGTATTAACACATTGATTACGGCTATTTACACAATAGGCGTTCTTTCCGCACTTTATGCAGCCATGCTTGCACCTGAACGAGAAACAACAGCGGTGATGGCATCAGGATTAATTAATGGGATTGCAACCATCTTGTTAATCATTTTTATAGATCCTAAAATCTCTATCCTTGCCGATGATGTAATTAACCAAAAAGGAAATTATGTTACTTTGAAAAATGCCTCTATTATGATGGTTACATCCCGATTATTGGGAACGCTTATAGCGCAGGTTTTATTCATTCCAGGCGCTAGATATGTTGCTTGGTTCACGCAGTTTATTTAATACTTTATGAAATTATATATAGCGTCCAAAAACTAATGGAGATGTCATTTTTAATTGTTGGAATTAGAGTAGCTTATGCAAGATTAAAACAACCATGCCTGAAAATTATAAATTGATGAATATTAAAAAGGATGATAAAGATATTTTAAATATTTCATAAATAAAGTTCGAAATATTAAATTTCGCCCATTATTAAATTTCCCTTAAACCTAGAGCCCATTTTATATTATTATTAAACGAAAGGGGGTATCTGCAAATGAAAGCTTTACTAATCGCAGAAAAGCCGTCTCTCATGCGTGATATTCAAAAAGTATATAAACAAATGCAGCTTCCATATGAAATTGACTTTGCCTCTTTTGTCGGGCATGTGGTGGAGTTGAAGGAACCACATGAATATAAGGCTGAATGGAAGAAATGGGATTTGAATCTGTTGCCGATGATTCCGGAACGTTATGAATTTCGAGTAAAAAAATCTGCCTATAAAGTGTACAAGGAAATTGAACAGACATTAAAAACAAATCGATACGATTTTATTATTAATGCGTGCGATGCCGGGATGGAAGGGGAAAATATTTTTTATTCCTTTTATAAACGCGTTGGGTGCAAGCTGCCGGTCAAGCGGTTCTGGACCTCGCAAACTACGGATAGTGCAATTTCCATGGCACTTTTAAATTTAATAGATGAACAAGATATTTTAATACGTAATTTACGAAATGCCGCGATGTATCGAGCAATTTTTGATTGGCTGATTGGCCTGAATTTAACGAGGGCAGCGACTGTAAAGGGTGGGAGAATCATTAAAATTGGACGAGTGATGACGCCAACTCTTGCAATCGTTGTTAAGAGAGAATTGGAGATTCTGGAGTTCAAGCCGGAGCCCTATTTTCAAATTGAACTCGATTTAGGCCAGTTCAAAGCGTTATGGTTTAACCCACAGACAAATGAAAACAAGCTGAAAAATGTAGAAGTGGCCCAGGAAATCCTATCGAATATTGCCAGAAGTGCGATTGTTCGAGATATTAAAACTGAAAGAAAGACTATGAGTGCACCGCCTTTACATTCCCTTCTTGAACTGCAAAAGGAGGCAAATAAGTTTTTTGGTTTTACATCCTCTCAAACTTTAAAAATAGCTCAAAGTTTATATGAGAAAAAACTGATTACTTATCCTAGGACCGAATCGAAGCATTTGCCAACAGGCTTTGCGCAGAATATCAGGGTCAATTTGCAGTCTTTGGCCTCTCTAGATGAATATGGTTCCATTGTTCCAGAGGTAATGAGTCGACCAGATATTATTCAAAGAACCATTCGTTCTAAAAAATATGTCGATGATAAAAAATTGACAGATCACCATGCGATAACGGTGACGGAGGTTCCGGTTGGAAGGAAGAAGTTAACTCCACAGGAATACAAAATCTATCATTTAATTGCTAGAAGATTGTTGGCTATATTTTTGCCGGCTTATGTGATTGATAAAACGGCTGCCATTCTGCAGTCAAACGATTCCTTTTTTAAAGCAAATGGCAATATGGTGATTGATAAAGGCTATACCGTTCTTTATGATACGTTCAAAAAGAAGAACGACATTCCATTGCCACCGCTTCAGTTAAATATGGAATTGCCTATCATGGATGCAAAAATTTTATCTAAAATGACAGAGCCACCCGCACGGTATACAGATAGTACGCTATTGGATGCCATGTTCCATGCGGGTAGATTCATTGAGGATAAAGAATTGCAGAAAATATTAAAGGATGCAGAAGGGATAGGGACATCTGCAACTCGAGCAGAAATTATCGAAAAGTTAATCTCCATCGGGATGATAGCACGCGAAGGAAAGTCATTTAAAGCAACGCAGTTTGGAATCGATGTTATCCAAAGTATTGGAGAACATGATATCGTTTCTCCAGAGCTAACTGCCGTTTGGAGTAAGAAATTAAAAGATATTGTTGATGGAGAACTCAGCTCAAGCCAATTCTATAAAGAGATGTTATCTTATGTGAAACAATCGACAGATGGTTTCATCGGATTGAATATGAGCGTGGCTGAGAAACAGATCGTAGTTGTAGGGAAGTGTCTGCAATGTGGCCAACCTGTTGTCGAGGGCTTCAAAGGATATACTTGTTCTAGTAAAGCCTGTAAATTCTTTATCAGTAAGGTCATTATGAAAGGCAAAATCACGCCGACTGATGCCAAAAAGCTATTAAGTGGGAAAGAAACTCGAGAAATTCGATTCACTTGGAAGAGTGGCAAAAAGGGAAAAGCAAAACTAAGGCTTGTAAATGAAAAACTAGAATTTGTCTTCTCGGCACAAACAAAAGAAAAACAGAAATAATCAACACGATTGATATAAAAGTCTCCCCATAATTTAGTAGATTTGCATATAGTAAATAAAATCTACTAAATTTAAAGGAGGCTTTTTTTGTATAAAAAATTGAAACTCGATAAAAATCTCTGCAACTGCGTTCAACACGTTAACGGGCTCAAGATTAAGTATCTCAATCAAAAATGTGATTGCGATTTAAAAAGTCATGATAAACATAAAGCCGATTGCAAATGTTCAGACCAATCTAGTAAGAAGCAAATAGTTAAATGTGATTGGCGTATGCATAGTCATTATATTTGTAATCGCCATTTTTGCTTAAACCTAGCTGGCTTAACGGATAGTCTAAATTTCAAGCTCTTAAGTAAACGCCGACGACCAATTGAAATTGGAACAATTATGGGCGCTAGTTTTCATGGAAAAAGTAAATATGTGGGAATTGACTATTTGGATATAAAAGAAAATGATTCAACCGTTGTTACAATTTTAAAGGACAAAATTAAGTTTATCAAAATTAAATGATGGTTCTTAGTGAATTACAATAGCTGTTGCAATGTAGGTAAATTTCACGTGGAGAAAACTCAATTTGTTACTCAATAATAAATAGAAGGAAGGATAGGGGGGCTTAGTAACAGGCTATTCCTATCCTTAGCTGCTCACTCTTGATAACCCAGTACTACTCCCTTGATTTCGTCAATATGGATTGGGCCCAAAGTGCGGCTGTCAACACCTCTCCACCATTGATCCACTAATACGAAATAAGTATTCTCTTGAACTGCTGCCAGTGCCATATCTGTTGAAAAATATTCTTTCTTAGATTCTAGGTTAATATTTGTGCTATTTGTGCTGTTTATGGCATCGAAAAACTGTTTCTCATTCAGCCCTCTTACAGTCGCAACCCCATAGAAGACATCTAATTTTTTCTCATTGATAAATACCTGGCCATTTTTAATCTCAATTTGTTCTCCGGGAAGAGCAACTACCCGTGCAATATAATTTTTTGATGATTTTTCAAAATAGATAACATCGCCTCTTTTTAAATTATCAGTAGTACTAGTCACAACTAATTTTGAATGAGCGGTTGTTATATAATCATGATTCCCTCTATCCATCGAATCTGAAAGCCAGTCAATCAAGAAATCCTTTTCAGTAGCAACTACATGCTCAATCGTTGGTGACGTCAATGGATCTGAAATTGAATCAGCTTTAAACGCAAACTCATTCTTGTTGTATAACTGAAAGAGCACTAATGAAAAAACTACCAAAAATAGAGAGAATACAGCTGTTGGAACAAACGGTCTATGTTTCACTTTTACATTATTGTTTTTAATATGACTAAGGATTTGTCTTTTTTGTTTTTCTGTGAATTTTGGTTCCTTATATATAGTTTCATTCAGCATAGCTTGTAAGTTTCTTAGTTTGTCATTCATTTAGAGCACTCCTTCCACTTTATTTTTAATAATCTCTCTAGCTCTTTTTAATCGTGTTTTTATTGTGTTTTCATTCTTTTCTAGAACTTCTGCAATTGATTTAATGGATAGTCCATCATAATAATGAAGTAAAATTACCTCTCGATATTTAATGGGCAATTTAAAAACTGCCTCTATCAGAATTGCCGCCTCCTCCAGATGGATGGAATATTCTTCGGGTGATTTAGTGCTTGATTTTTGGAATGAAAAGAAATTGGATTTCACAATAACTCTTTTGACCCAAAATGTACGGAGGGAGTCTTTACATTTATTTATCGTTACTCTGTAAATCCATGGTTTGAAGTAGGATTGCTTATGATTTTTCTCATAACCCGCATAACAAAGAATGAAAATATCTTGAATGATTTCCTGTGCCTTGCCCCAATCCTTTACATAACTATAAGAAAGCTTGGTTAAATTTTCCCCGTAGTAGTCCATAATTTCCTGAAGCCATTCTTCTTTTGTATTAGGCAGAACTATTTCTTCTTTCAATTCCTCATCGCACTCCAATGACTAACACCTCATTTTTCCCCTAAAACGAGTAAAAGGGGATATTGGTTTCAAATAATTTAATCTTATCATTATTTAGAATGTTTATATGAAATTATCTAAATGAGATGACTTTCATAGGCAGGATAAAAGCGTTTTGAAATAAAATTGGCTTGAAATTCCTTCTTTCTTCTAAAGTAACAAAAATATCTCTCCATCCCTTACCACTTATATAATCGTTCAGCGTTTCATACGAAAAGCGATTCCAAAATGAAAAGCACTGAATATGATAGATAGTAGTAAAGGGGATAAGTAAAAATGACTAGCAAAATACTAAAAATTACTATTTACTTCTTTTTTGCTTTTCTTTGCACGTCGGCTATGTCAGTGGAAGCTCATACTTTCGTGATAGAAGTATCACCCGAACCTGAAAGTGTGCTTGAAACCTCACCAAATGAAATCGCACTCGAATTTAAAAGCAAGGTCGATAAATATTTTTCACTAAAAGTATTGGATGAAGAAAAACAAGAAATAAAAGTAAACTCTTCGTCGATTAGTAAAGATCACAAAACCATCTCCATACAAATTCCACAGCTGCCAAATGGAGTGTATCATGTAGTTTACTATGTCATTTCCTCAAATGACGGTCATGCCGTTCAAGATTCCTATTCATTTCAAGTGAAATGGAAGGTTCCACCATTAAAGAATGAAGATTACATCAAAGAAGAAACAGCATCTGGAATCGTAAAGAATGAAGAGCCAACAAATCCTGAAGAAGTTGGGATGAATCGGATTGAAGCAACAAAACAGGAAGATAAGATTTCTGAAGTTAGTATTTATATTGCAAAATCCATCTATTATCTTGGGTTTTTACTGCTAGTAGGTTGGATATTTCTTTGGCAGCTGATAAGAAACTACTCTTTTGAAGTAAGAAAGAAATATCTATTCTATGGAATGATTTTTCAGCTTTTACATTTAGTTGGACTAATAGCTTTTTTATTAGCTCAAATGAATGTCTTTACCATGCATGGAATACTATTTGAATTTGATTTTCCCCTCGAAACGCATTTTGGGAAGCTATGGATTGCCTCTTTAGTTTTTTCTTTAATAGGCTTTATTTTATTATTTAAAAATCGATTGTTCGATTATTTATGGATCATATCAATTGGGATTACGAAAAGTCTAAATGGTCATTCACAAGAATTTGAACCAACTTGGCTTTTAGTCGCTTTAAACAGTCTTCATCTATTTGCTGCTTCCATTTGGGCAGCGGGTATAGTTTATATTGTCTTGTTCTGGCGAAAACAAAGACTCTATGTGAAGTACTTTTTGCCAAGTTTTTCAAAAGGTGCCTTATATAGTATTGTGCTGCTCTCCATCACGGGAAGTATTACCACGTACTTTTATTTACCTAACAAAGAAGCGTTGCTTTCAGATTGGGGTTTAGCTTTATTAGCCAAAGTTGTGATTGTAGCAGTGATAGTTATTATGGGAGCAATTATCCGTAGAAAAATGAAAAAAGGTAAAGTTGCGGATTTAGAAACAACGATAAAGTTTGATGTTTTCTTGATGCTGCTTTTAATTATAATCATCTCTATTTTGACTTCCCTAAACCCGCTTCCTTAAATCTAGGATCTAATCGAGAAACAAAGTAACCCAAAGATTGCGTAAACCAGTAATGTACAAAACATTACAAGTGTAAAATCGGCTACAACACCTATCATGGGGCCCATAATTCCAGCCATCAAGCCACTCGTGACACCTGAAAGCAATGTTTGATAGTCTACTAAAGCTCCAAAAATTGCCCCTACTAAAATTGCGAGTAAGGTTGCAATGATTGTAATAAGAGAATAGTGAGCTGGAAAGGCATATCCTAAAAGGGTTCCAACAGAAATTCCTATTACGCCACTACTTGCCATGGCTATATTCATGCCTAAATGATAACTAATCAAGTACTTCATTTTTCTGAAGAAGGAATATGAGATAAAACAAACAAAAAGAAAGCTAATGAGAATAAAAACAATCATTAAACTCAAAAATCATCACCCCCTGTCTTTATTGTATGAAGGTGTCAATCCAGCTGGTTACATTCAAATCGAGAAGGGATGGCAAAGCGTGCATGTATGAGAATGAATATCCGGATTTAAAAAAAGAAGAGGGGTATACATCACCAGCGAGTTCGTTGCCTGCACATGAATTAAAAATGCTTCAAGAGTATATTCATAGCGTAAATCTGCAAAATTTGGGCAACAGACTCCCTCATGCCAGACAGCAAATGCTGCTGCTTAAGTTTTTTAAATCAAAAAAAAATCAACAGGTTGAAATGTATTCGAGAAATGGTGAAGAGGTTATACACACTTTAGGGAAAGTATCTGTAGTGGGAAGGGATTTTGTTATGTTACGTACGCTTCTCACAAGGATATGGATTCCTTACACTTCAATCCATTCCGCTAAATCGCCCTTTGGAGTTCCAGATATACCTGGTACCCATCAAAATATAGTGATCGATGAAGAACTAAGAAGAAAATTACTTACCAACTTTGCTGAAACAGTCGCTGAAAAAGAGGCATTAAGACAGCAATTCTATGAGGAATTGCTAGAAACAAATATGAAAACCTGGATTGGATCAAAATTAACGGTATATGCAGGCAGTAATTTTAGTGGAAAGCTTCGGGGTGTTAAGCAGGGCAAATTAATCTTTAAAGATAAAGAAATTATTATCAGTAAAATCAAATATATGAAGCAAGCGAGGATTCTCTCTATTTTCGAACGAATGTTAGCAAACTGGAAATGGAAGCTCTTAAAAACACGATAAAGCGCAAAATCGGATTGAGGCCGGGACAAAACCAAAAAACACCATTTCTTTGAACTGCACCCCAATTGTTAGACACAATCTAACCACTGGAGGTGCAGTTTTTCTATGTCTAAATTTTCGATATATAAATGGAAATGAAAGTGCAAGGTCTATCGAAATGGAAATAGGTATGCAACATCCCCATCTTCTAACATGGGTGGAAAAATTGATTTCCGTTTCGGGTACGCTTTTTCGCGGGCACGGCCTGAGCCTGTAG
>DAMDNS010000055.1:0-9734 GCA_032083605.1 Ureibacillus sp. | reverse complement strand
GTACCTGTCAAGCTATCACGGTTTACGATTACTGGTGGCAGCATTTCCTCATAGCCATGCTCTTCTGCATGTAAATCCATCATGAAGCTCATTAAAGCACGCTCTAAACGAGCCCCTAAGCCACGATAAAATACAAAACGGCTGCCTGTTACTTTACCTGCGCGCTCAAAGTCAACAATTTGTAGATCTGCTGCAAGGTCCCAGTGTGGTTTTGCTTCAAAATCAAAGCTTGGTTGCTCACCCCATGTTAGAACCTCAACATTATCATCTTCTGTTTCACCAACCGGAACAGATTCGTGAGGGATGTTTGGTAAACGCATCATCATGTAGTCAAATTTTTCCTCTACTTCACGAAGCTCGTTATCCAATTGTTTAATTTCATCTCCCACTTCACGCATACGGGCAATGACTTCATCTGCATTTTCTTTGTTTCGCTTCATCACTGAAATTTGTTCTGAAACTTTGTTGCGCTCTGCTTTTAATACTTCTGTTTTGACAATTAATTCACGACGTTTTGCGTCTAACTCCTCAAACTCATCAATATTACCTAAATCTTCGTTACGAGTTAGAAGAATTTTCTTCACTTCTGCAAAATTATCACGGACACGTTTGATATCTAACATGTTGATTCCTCCATTTAGTTATTTTTTTATTGATTACATTGTTACTCCACGTACTTCACCGCATTAGAGAAGAGAACACAAAAAAGCCCTCATCCCCATGAAAGGGACGAGAGCTACCCGCGTTGCCACCCTAATTGATTAGAAAAAGAACTAATCCACTTATCTCATAACGGCTTTTCAACCGGCAAAAGCCTACTGCGAATTCAGCTTAAGCAACTCAAGGACGGATTCACAAGTGCTTTTATCAGCTTCCACCACCCGCTGACTCTCTAAAAAAAACATGCTTGTTACTACTTCCTATCATCGATGTTATCAATATTATGCTATTCGCCATGTGCGAATTAAATTAACCATAATGTACTATATGCGGTTGGATTTTGCAAGTGAAGTCTTATGAAAATCTTCTACCATGTCAATAAAGTATTGCATTAAGCGTGTATCTTCTGTTAACTCTGGATGAAACGAACAACCTAAGTATTGCCCCTCTTTTGCTAAAACTATTCGTCCATCGTATTTTGCTAACACTTCTACGTTAGGACCAACTGAAAGGATATGTGGAGCTCGGATAAATACTGCCGGAATTTCATTATCGACCCCCTTTATAGGTAGTCCCACTTCAAAGCTGTCCACTTGTCTGCCAAAAGAATTGCGTTCAATGACAATATCCATTAATCCTAGATGTGCTTCTTCATAATTGACAATCTCTTTTGCTAGCAGAATAAGTCCGGCACACGTTCCAAATATCGGGATACCTCGTTTAGCTAGCGAACGTATAGGGTTTAGTAAATCATAACGATCCAGCAATTTCCGCATTGTTGTACTTTCCCCACCAGGTAACACCAGTCCATTTAATCCAGATAGATCGTCCAAGGTCTTCACTTCTATAGCTTCGCACCCCAGTGATTGAATTTGACGGATATGTTCCCTTACAGCGCCTTGTAAAGCAAGAACACCAACTTTCATGCTACCAACCTCGTTCCTGCATACGTTCACTATCAAGAAGTGTTGAAATTTCTATTCCTTTCATTGGGCTCCCAAGCTCTTTTGAAATCTCAGCAATCAACTTATAATCCTTATAGTGTGTTGTCGCTTCTACAATCGCACGAGCAAATTTTTCGGGATTTTCAGATTTAAAAATACCTGAACCAACAAACACTCCATCTGCTCCTAACTCCATCATCAATGCAGCATCTGCTGGCGTTGCCACACCTCCAGCCGCAAAGTTTACAACTGGAAGGCGACCTAAACGTTTAATTTCTACTAGTAATTCATAGGGTGCACCTAAATCTCTCGCTTCCGTCATTAATTCATCTTCATTCATGCCGACAACACGGCGAACCTGTGCATTTACCTTTCGAATATGGCGAACAGCTTCCACGATATTACCTGTTCCTGGCTCACCTTTTGTACGAAGCATGGAAGCTCCTTCACCAATCCGGCGTGCTGCCTCACCAAGATCTCGGCATCCGCAAACGAATGGTACTGTATAATCACTTTTCAATAAATGAAATTCCTCATCTGCCGGTGTTAATACTTCACTTTCATCAATATAATCCACACCCATCGCTTCTAGTACACGAGCCTCTACAATGTGGCCAATACGAGCTTTTGCCATGACTGGAATCGTTACAGCACTCATTACCTCTTCAACAATGCGAGGATCGGCCATTCTTGCAACGCCGCCAGCTTTTCGAATATCTGATGGGACACGTTCCAATGCCATGACTGCAACTGCTCCTGCTGCTTCGGCAATTTTCGCTTGTTCTGCATTAATTACGTCCATAATGACGCCGCCCTTTTGCATCTCTGCCATTCCACGTTTAACTGTTTCTGTTCCTAATAGTTTCATGTAAAATTTTCCCTCCAATACTTTGATGGTATAAAGTATAATGAAAGTTGACCATATAAAAAGAGTCAATTTATTATAAAGTTATAAGGTCACCTAGGAGGAAACCCATGGATATGCTGATTTTCAAGCTTGAAAAAAATAGCAAAAAACCTTTATATGAGCAACTTTATATGGGCATGAAAAATGCCATTATAAAAAAGGAAATTGAAGTCGGAACAAAATTGCCATCTAAACGGAAGCTGGCCGACTTTTTAAATATAAGCCAAACAACAGTCGAGATTGCTTATGGACAGCTCCTTGCAGAAGGCTTTATTGCTTCGAAACCGCGCATTGGATTCTTTGTTGAGGAAATTGATGAACTTCCCTTTATCGAGAGCAAGCAGCCTCAAATAGCGATTAAAACTCGTTTAAATACAACAGAACCCTATCACTATAATTTTCACCCCGGGAAAATAGACACGGAATCTTTCCCCTTCGCTGTTTGGAGAAAATATGCAAAGGATCTTTTTGATTATCCTTCGAAAGAATATCTGCAAGTCGGTGAACCACAAGGAGAATATGAGCTTCGTTTAGAGATTGCGAATTACTTATACCAATCACGAGGTATTATTTGCAACCCTGAACAAATTGTTATTGGGTCCGGAACTGAGCATTTATTGCCTATGATTTTACGTCTAATCGAATCAAATTCGAAAATTGCTCTTGAGAATCCAGGCTATTCTGCGATTCCAAGAATTCACTTATCAAATAAGGCTGTTCCCATCGGGGTTGATGAAGATGGATTAATTGTAGATGAATTAGAAAAAACTGATGCGAATATCGTCTATATTACCCCTTCCCACCAATTCCCTACTGGAGCAGTGCTTTCTGCGTCGAGAAGAACCCAGCTTTTAAATTGGGCATCGAAAGCTGCGAATCGCTATGTTATAGAAGATGATTATGATAGTGAGTTTCGCCATATTGGAAAACCCATCCCTGCTTTGCAAGGGATGGACCAAAATGAAAAGGTGATTTATCTAAGTACATTTACGAAGTCTTTAATGCCTTCATTACGTGTTGCTTATTTTGTCTTGCCGCCGACACTTTTATCATCCTACCAAGAGATATTTAGCTATTATTCAGCTACTGTTCCTAGATTTGACCAGCATATTTTGGCGAAATTTATGAAGGATGGCCACTTTTCAAAGCACTTAAATCGAATGCGAAAAATTTACCGAAAAAAACACGATAAGCTTACTCACACTTTAACAAGCTTTTATCCTACTATTTCTATCACAGGGGATCATGCCGGAATGCATATTTTAATTTCAGTGCCCCTGGACAAATCAGAGCAGGAGTTAAAGCAGCTTGCGGGTGAGAATGGAATAGCTGTTTATCCAGTATCTGCTTACTTACTAAAACCTATCGAATACAAGCAACCTACTTTTTTACTCGGATTTGGTGGTGTACCACTCGAACATATAGAACCCGCTATCCATAAACTCATGAATTGTTGGGGGATTAAAAAGGATTAGATATCTTGGATGGATTGAAAAAAGGGGGAGCCTCAAACTATGGGACTCCCCCTTTTTCCTTATTGATCAAGTAATTCAATATTATAATTTTCGAACCAGCGATCAATTTGAACTAAGTATGCAAGCAGCTGTGGACCAGCCATCAATTGACCAAACCATGGCACTTTAAAAGAGGACCCACCTGTTGCGACAAGTTGTTCCAGCTGTTCTTTCTCAAATAATTCGTGTAGGATAGAATCTTTTCTTTGAAGTGTACTACTTAATAATTCTTTCACACCATTTGTATATTCAGGATGGTAGGTTTTAGGATATGGATTCTTTTTGCGATATAATACTTCCTCTGGTAAAAGGCCTTCCATTGCCTTACGCAAAAGCCCCTTCTCCATATTTCCCACGTTTTTCATTTCCCACGGAATATTCCATACGTACTCTACGATTCGGTGGTCGGCGAAAGGTACTCGAACCTCTAAACTTGCTCCCATACTCATGCGGTCTTTACGTTCTAATAATGTTTGCATAAAATAACGCATATTTAAGTAGAATAGCTCACGTTGCTTTGCCGCTTTTGGGTCTTCCCCTTCAAGCTTTGGCGAATCTTTAACAGCTTCCTCAAAGGCATGCTTCATAAAGTCTTTTAACTGCAGTTTCGATTGCCATTCTTTTCTTAGGAACCCTTCTCGTTCATCGGCAGAGCGAATCCATGGGAATAGCTCATAATCGCGGTGGAACCAAGGATATCCACCAAATACTTCATCGGCACATTCACCAGATAATGCAACCGTGTATCCTTCTTTAATAACACGGCACGCTACCAAAAGTGAGCTATCGATGTCCACCATACCAGGTAGATCACGCACTAGCATCGCTTCTTCCAAATAATCGACTATATCCTTTTGAGATAGAATAATATCAAAATGATTTGTGTTAAACTTCTCTGTCATTTTATTAATCCAGAAGCCATCTTGGGATGTTTGGAAGTCATTCTTTTCGAAGAATTGCTCATTGCCCTCATAATCAATGGAGTAGGTTTGCAATGATTTCCCTTCTTGATTATACGTATTTGCAGCAATCGCTGTAATAATACTTGAATCCAACCCACCTGATAAAAAGGTACAAAGCGGTACATCGGAAACAAGCTGACGTTTAATTGCATCTGTTACTAAGTAGCGAACTTGCTCAACTGTTTCATCAAAGGAATGTTCATGCTTTTCACTTTTTACGTTCCAGTAGCGCCATTTCTTGAGACCCTCTTTTGAAAATTTCATTGCATTCCCTGGTTCCAGCTCTTCGATTCCTTTATAAACTCCATTTCCTGGTACTCTTGATGGTCCAATACTTAGTAATGCTGCAAGCCCCCTGCGGTCAATCTGAGGCGTGATTTGAGGATTTGCGAGAATGGCCTTAATTTCAGAGCCAAATAGGAGTGAGCCCTCTTTTAAGGCATAAAAGAACGGTTTAACCCCTAAACGATCTCGGAAGGCATATAAAGCCTCTTCCTGTTCATCCCATACGGCAAAGGCATAAATCCCATTTAAATACTCGACACATTGCTCTCTCCACTCAATGAATGAAGCTAGCAACACTTCCGTATCCGATGATGTAGAGAAGCTATACCCGCGTTTTAAAAGCTCTTGGCGAATTTCATCAGTATTATAAAGTTCTCCATTGTACACCATACAATAGGATTGGTCTTGATGGGATTTGCTCATCGGCTGCTTCCCACCTACTAAATCAATAACAGCTAATCGGCGATGCCCTAATAGAGCATGTGTGCTGGACCAAACATTCCCATCATCCGGACCTCTCTTACTTAACGTCTCTGTCATAGCCTTAACAATTCCATCTTGATTCTTTAGAGATTGTGTATAATCAACCCAACCTGTAATGCCGCACACTTTTATCACGCTCCTTCACCTACTAGCTTATGAAAAACTTGGGCGAGGTTGTTTTGTCCAAGAAAAAAAAGAATGTGACACATTCACTATCAACCTATCCAAAGCCCGATCATAATCAGGTTTAAACGCGTTTTGAACAAAGAACAAAAGTGCAAGCGCCCTGATTAGTCCCGACATACGATGGAATGTCCGAATCGAAAGTGTTTTTTCAACTTTCGACCGAGGGACTGAAGCGACCTCGAGTGGCTGGGCGCTAGAGCTAGAGGTAGAATTAACTTTTCAAAAAATTTATCCACAAACCGTAATTTTATAATTTCCTTAATAATAAAAAAAATGTTCTATGATTTTTCATCATAGAACAGCTTTTGACTAGAATAATCCGCCAACGAATCCTGTAATACCATCCCAAACATTACCGAAGAAGCTACCTACCCCTTGGAAGAATAGTGATACAAAACCAGCGCGTTCAACATTGCTTGTTGTTACCACATCAGCCCCAGAGCTTTTTCCATCGATAAATCCATAATCTTCACCTTCTGTTTTTTCGATTACGACTTTACCAACAACAGTTCCTTTTTCAACTTCAGCTTCTAAGGATTTCTTATCTAATTCCAGTTTTGGAACATATAAATCTTTTTCACTTGTTTTTACTACAATTGAAATTGGTTCTTTTACGGCGATTTCTACATTATCCTCTTTCCCTTTTGTAACAGGAAGAGTTTCTTTGCCTTTAAATACATAGTTGCTTGACACAATCTCTTGTTTTGTAAATTGTCCAAAACCATAGTCAAATAGCTTTGCTGCTGCGTCAAAACGTGCAGTACGAACACTATTTCCGTTTGAATCTTTTGCATTCATTACTACTGCGATTAAGCGTGTCCCATTACGTTCAGCAGTCCCTGTAAAACATTGACCTGCTAAAAGCGTTGAACCCGTTTTTAATCCGTCGACACCTGCATATTCACTAACTAATCCTGGTAACATCCAGTTCCAGTTAGCCATTTCAATTTGATCATCTGTTCCTTCACGGAAAGTTTTCTTTGGAATACTAGAAGTCTGTAAAACTTCCGGATGATCTTTTAATAGATGATAAGCGAGTTTTGCTACAGACTTAGCTGGCATTACGTTTTCATCCTCCGGACCAGTACCTTCTGGATGCATACCGAAAAGATCAGCATTATTAAGTCCTGTTGAGTTTACAAATTTATAGCCTTCAAGACCAATTTCCTCTGCTTTTTCATTCATTAGTTTCACAAATTCCTTTTCGGAACCAGCGATTGTTTCAGCTATTCCTACTGTTGCAGCATTTGCTGAATAGATTGCCATTGCTTCATATAACTCTTGAATTGAATAAGTACCATCTTCTCTTAAAGGTACATTACTTAATGCACGGTCTTGTGACATTCTATATGTATACTCGGTAACACGGTATTGTTGATCCCAAGTGATTGTTCCATCATTAATAGCATCCAATAGGATATATTCAGACATCATCTTGGACATACTTGCAATTCCTAAAGAAGTGTCTGCATTTTGTTCGTATAAAATCTTCCCTGAATCTGCATCAATTAAAATAGCAGCATCTACGTTTATGCCTAGATCTGTTTCTGCACTAGCACTTGTTGACGTTGTGACAAATGTGCCAATTAACAGAATCGGAATCATCAAAAGGCTAAACCAAGATGCTTTCTTAGCTGTTTTCACAAAAAATACCTCCAATATTTGATTTACTCTACTTTCGTCATTTTATCATAGAATTTGCAAGAAAAATATTACGTTTAATATAGAAAATCATGGTTAGTCATTATATTTAGTTAAAATTACTGGCCTTTTATAAAATACTATATGTACTCGAATATTTTTCTATTAAATTCCTACTCGTTTAAGAGCCGCTCTTTACGTGAAAAAGCGATAAAAAGCACACTTCTAACATCAAATTATGACGTTAAAAGCATGCTTTAGGTTTCTTATTTATTAAAGTGAATAGTTAGGTGCTTCTTTTGTAATTTGTACATCATGTGGATGTGATTCACGAAGACCAGCACCAGTCATGCGGATAAATTGTGATTTTTCACGTAAAGCTTCTAAAGATGGTGATCCACAGTAACCCATACCTGCACGAATACCACCGATTAATTGATGAATTGTATCTGCTAAAGGTCCTTTATATGGTAGACGTCCTTCAATACCTTCTGGCACTAATTTTTTAGCATCCTCTTGGAAGTAACGGTCTTTTGAACCTTTTTCCATTGCACCTAATGAACCCATGCCGCGATATACTTTAAAGCGTCGGCCTTGGAAGATTTCAGTTTCACCTGGTGATTCAGAAGTTCCAGCTAGTAGTGATCCAAGCATGACTACATGTCCGCCTGCAGCAAGTGCTTTTACGATATCACCCGAATATTTAATACCTCCGTCTGCAATAATTGTTTTCCCCATTTCACGGGCAACTGTTGCACAATCATATACTGCAGTGATTTGAGGTACACCGACACCTGCTACAACACGAGTTGTACAAATCGATCCTGGTCCAATACCGACTTTTACTACATCGGCACCAGCTTCATATAAAGCTCGTGTAGCTTCACCAGTTGCCACATTTCCTGCAATAATTTCCAATTCTGGATAAGTCTCACGAATTTGTCTTACTGTTTCTATTACACCTTGTGAGTGACCATGAGCAGTATCAATTACAATAATATCAACCTGTGCTTCAACAAGCTGTGCTACACGTTGCATTGTATCGCTTGAAACACCCACTGCAGCTCCAACTAATAGACGGCCAAGCTCATCTTTTGCAGCATTTGGGAATTCAATAACTTTTTCAATATCTTTAATTGTAATTAACCCTGTCAACTTGCCCATTTCATCAACGATTGGCAATTTTTCGATTTTATATTGTTGAAGGATTTTTTCGGCTTCCTCTAGAGTCGTTCCAACAGGAGCCGTAATTAATGCTTCTTTAGTCATTACATCTTGAATTTTTAGTGAATAGTCAGAGATAAAACGTAAGTCACGGTTTGTAATAATACCGACTAATGTTTGATCCTCTTCATTGTTTACAATTGGGACACCAGAAATGCGATATTTCCCCATTAAATGTTCTGCATCAAATACCTGATGCGTTGGAGTTAAGAAAAACGGATTTGTAATTACACCATTTTCAGATCGCTTAACTTTTTCAACTTCTTCAGCTTGCTCTTCAATACTCATGTTTTTATGGATAATCCCAATACCACCCTGACGCGCCATAGCAATCGCCATTTTAGATTCAGTTACAGTATCCATACCTGCACTAATAATCGGGATATTCAATTTAATCTTTGGAGTTAATTGTGAAGATAAGTCAACCGTTTTTGGTAATACTTCTGAATGTGCTGGTACTAATAATACATCATCAAATGTTAAGCCTTCTTTGGCAAATTTCGTTTCCCACATTTCGTAAATGCCTCCATTTTCTTAAAGAATATTAATTGTAAGATTATCAACATGGAATCTAAGTGTCAAGAACACTTTAAAAGAAAGAGTATTCGGATTATTCTATTAAATGTATGTTCAATTTTTTCATTTAATGTATTCTACTCATAAAACTTATCAATAACATATCTTAGTATTTACCACTACATGATATTTATTTAATGTGACTAGAAAATATAATGACAATGCTGGTTTAGGATATTCAATTTTTTAGTATTGCAATTGCCTGAATATGATTTATTTCTAAATCAGGAAATTACTAATAAATGTAAACGTATTCAACTAACTTTCATAATGTTTCGCTTTATTAATTGCAACTTCTGATTAGAAAACAAGAATATCTCTTTTCAATTAATCATTATCTTTCCATAAGTTT
>DAMDNS010000054.1:0-9750 GCA_032083605.1 Ureibacillus sp. | reverse complement strand
AGGCGACCATGATCATCTCGTAGCGATGAATGAATTGACCAATTTTCGCGCTTCTCGCCATTTGCATACAAGAGACGATGTACTGCGCGGTCACTTCCGAGCTTAAAACACCAACTTCAAGAATTGGCCACATGACAACAAAAGCACCAGCAAATAGAATGCCGGATATACTTGAACGTGCCCATTCTTTCTCGCTCCTTACATAGGGAAGGAGAAGTGCAGCAGCCATTGTTACCATTGCCCAGTCAGCAACATTGTGTCTACTTGCCCAAATTGTACTTGCTACGCCTGTTTGGAAAGTTGGGAGTAATTCATAAATATCAAATTTAGCGAGAGAGCCTAACATTAGAAGGATATTTAAAGCTAAAACAGAAAACACACCGATCAAGGCCATTCTTCCGATTACTTCAAGTCCAAAATAAGCCCCGTAGCACCCTACTGCAAATGCGATGATAACAAACACATAAGAAGGTGCTTCCGGCAAAAAGTAATCCATTAGGTGATAGACATAAGTAATCATTGTAACCCCGTAGGAACAAAAGAAAAAGATAAGTACTATCAGGCAAATGAGTTTGCTAAACCATTCGCCTAATAATGCTTTACTTTGGTCTAAAATGTCTCCTGATGGAAATCGCCGGATGATCACTACCATTGCCCAGATCATAAGAACACCAATGAGTGTCGCAAAAATGGTGGAAATCCAAATATCATTTCCAACTTCTCGCCCCATCGATCCTTGTGTAAGTCCAATGGCTTTTGCATAGACAGTATTGATAATTATGGCCATGAACATTCCGTTAGTAATTTGAACCTTCATTGTGTATCCTCTTCTTCGTTTTTAGGCTTAGTAGGTAGATATAAAAGTGCAGAGCTAGTGAGCCTAATATCAACCTGAGTATTGATTTTAGCATGAGGGAATTCTTCCTCCCATTTTGAAAGGAGATCTTTCCATTCTGCTGGATAACGGTTTTTAAAAGTTTCGCCTAATTCTAGAAAATCCGCTTTGTATTCCTCTTGAGCTAATTGTAAAATCTTTTCGATTTTTCCTTTTAGCTTGTCTTCAAGTTGTTTCTCAATCTGTTGCACTTGCTTTTGATCGTCAATAGAAAAGGGACACCCCGCCTCTATTAATTGCACAACTGATTTAAGTTTGACATCGAAGCCGACCTGATTATTTTTATAGGTTGGGGTCACGTGAAAGTTTTCAGTTTTTAGCTCTACAGTCATTGATTGGTCGCCGTTAGCTGGACAAGATGTTACTACTGCAGCAGATTTTGCGTTTTCAAGGAAAAATAGCAATCCCATTGTATCCTTTGCACTCACTGTTCCAATCAGCTTATCGCCTTTGAATACACCAGCACCATCCAATTCAATTTGATTCATTGTTGGTTCGGCTGTTGGTTTTTTATTTGAGATGCCATGCTTATTAAGTGATACTCTCGCCAAAACCGGTTGTGTGCTTTCATTTAGGTAACTTTTTTGTAGGTCGATTATTTGGGTTTGTGGTGCAGATGCTGTAACGTTGTTATATAAGAAAAGATCATTGATTGCCTGACCAGGTATCACCTCTATGCCAGTTATAGTTGAAACGACTTCACTTGCAGGGTCTGGCGTTACCATGACTAGCGTTTGCATTCTCAGCTGATGATTTCTAGTGAAAAAATCGATAATATCATTTATACCTTCTTTTGCTAATTCTTCATTAATGACAACAGCAAAATTATGGGCCCAATAGATTCTGCGGGAAGCACTGCTTCCAAGATGGCGAATCGCATCAAAAATGGAATCTCCTGATGCTGTTATTGACCAGATAGGTTCTCCTGTTTGTCCGGATGGCGCTCCAGTAGACCCCCTAGCATCGGCAGGACGTACAATTTGTGCTGTAATTTGTATAGTCCCTTCTTTTTCTCCTTTATCAAGACCTACTGCCACGACAATCCCTAAATCATTAATTTCTGTTTTACCTAAACAACCAGACAATACGATTACGAGAACAGAAAGAGTAAGAACGAGCTTAATTTTGCGACTCATTTTTTGAACTCCCATTCGAATTATCTTTACTTTTTTTATCTGGATTGGGCTCTGGTGGTTTCGGCATTAGATTTTGCCCCTCGCGCTTTTCAGAGCCCTCAGCTAATTTAGGTTGTTTATCCATTTTCCACCAAGGAAATCTAAAAACAATATCTTTTTGATCCGTCGGTTGGAAAGGTGTAGCTGGTGCAAGGTATGGCTCACCAAAGGAACGAATTGACAGTGCATGGACAGCGAGAATGGTAAAAACAGCTGAGAAGCCCAACAAACCCATAGTTCCAGAAGCAATCAATAATGGAAACCGGATTAAACGAATAGAAAAAGAAGCTGAATAATTGGGTATTGCAAAAGATGCAATTCCAGTTAAAGCTACGAGAATAACCATAAACGGTGAAACTATCCCTGCTTGAACCGCTGCTTGTCCAATAACAAGTGAACCGACAATACTAACAGCTTGACCCACAGGCTTTGGCATTCGCAGTCCAGCTTCTCGCATGAGCTCAAAAACAATTTCCATTAACAAGGCTTCTAGCAGGACCGGAAATGGAAGTACCTCTCTTCCGGAAGCGATACTAAGAGCCAATTCCGTTGGTATCATTTCATGATGAAAACTAATTAGCATGACATAAATTGAAGGCAAAGTAAGACTAATCAAAAAAGCAACATAACGGATGGATCGAAAGAATGACCCAGCCAGAAATCCCGAATAATAGTCATCGCTCGCTTGGAAAAATTCCCAAAAGTAGGAAGGCGCTAATAATACAAAGGGAGTATTATCAACAAAGATAGCAACTCTTCCTTCCAATATGCTTGCTGCTACTTTATCTGGTCTTTCGGTACTTTGCATTGTTGTAAATGGCGACCTGGGGCTATCTTTTATTAACTCTTCGATATATCCACTTTCCAGTACAGCATCGATTTTGATTTTTCGAAGACGCTCTTTTATTTCTTGAACTAGACCTTCTTTTACAGTACCTTCCAGGTAAACAATATTAATGTCGGTTTTACTCTTTGTGCCAATTTGCATACTTTCCGTACGAAGTAGAGGATCTCTAATTCTTCTTCTTAAAAGTGCAGTATTTGTCCGTATATTCTCTGTAAATCCATCTCGAGGTCCTCTGACAACTTGTTCAGTTTGAGGTTCATCGACACTTCTTGCATCCCATCCTCTAGTAGGGAGGAGAAACCCTCGATTATAACCATCTATTAGTAAAACAGTATCCCCTACCAAAATTCCATTAACTGCCTTTTCGTAATTATAGATAACTTCAACAGAGGAATTTAATAATACGTTCTTTTTGATTTGTTCTATCGTCAATTCGCTTGAATTTTGATTTTCTTGATTGGAATTTGTATTTCCTTTATAAATCGATAATGCTTTGATGGTATCTTCTACGACTTGTGTATTAACAAGTCCATCAGTATAAAAACAAACGGCTGATATATTTTTATCTTCATGGAAGGAAAATTCCCGTTTGACCAAGTCGATATTGTTCGAAAAAACTTTCGCTATTGCCTTTTTATTTTCATCAACATTTGCCGTCAATGGTTTGTTAAGTTCTTCTTCTAAGGATGACATCATGAAGCCTCCTTTGCTGTTAAAAAAATCTGCATAGTCCTTGTATTACCAATAACTAACTTGATTATTCAAAATGGCTGTTGATTTATTTATTAGCCAATTGGAGTTTTGGATATGAATTTATAGGTAAAAATGATAAACACAACCTATCTTTAGGGAGGATTTTATAAGTGGATTTTTATCATTCTTGGATATATGTAAACATATTGAACGCAAAATGGTTTATTTGGACTATCGTGGTGAGCGTATTTGCTTTTAATATTTTGGCACCGATTATTGTATGGATTGTTATAAATGGAAAGAAGATGCCATTTATGAAGAATAAGGATAAGAATAAGAACAAGAGCAAAGACAACAAGAAGGACAAGCAAAATAAGGGGAAGAGTCAAAGTCAACAAGAAAATAAGGGCAATGAACAGCAGGTGAACAAGCAAAAAACTGAGGAAGACAAACAGGATATGAAGAAAGATAAGAAACAGCAACCTAGCCAGCAGGGGAGTAATGCGAGTTCGTAAAAATGAAAAGTGTGGGACAGTAATTTTATTCGTTCGTTTCCCTCAAATTTAATGAAGTGACAGATGATTATTTCCGTTCTTTCATGTCAATTACTTGTATTGTTTATATTTAGGAAAGTATTGAGGTGTCTTCACTGGAAAAGACAAATATTTCAAAGATGCAGGCCTTAATGCTAGGAATTACAAGTATCACCGTAACTGGCCATTTACTATTTGTTTCCGTCATTATTGGCCATGCAGGGCGAGATAGTTGGATTTCACTATTACTAGCCATTTTTCCGGCCATCTTGATTGGATTTACCGTTTCAATATTAACACAGCGCTATCCAGGCTATTCACTGGTGGAATATTGCCAAATCATCCTGGGAAAATGGGTTGGAAAGTTATTTGTCATTGTTTTTTTAACATATTTCTTTCACGAGGCAACTTTATCCATTAGAGGATTTGGAGAATTTTATACAACGGCAGTTACCCCACGAACACCAATCTATGTTTATCTACTCGCTATATTATTGCTTGCTGCATATGCAGTACACAGTGGTCTTGAGGTTTTTGCAAGAACGAATCAGGTAATTCTTGTCATATTGATGCCAATAGGAATCTTAGCTTCCGTGCTGACACATAAGGACAAGGATTATCTTAACTTTCTGCCTATATTGGAGGATTCATTTGGTCCTATATTGAATGGTTCTTTGGCACTTGTCTCATTATATAGCTCAATCCTTGTCTTAAGTATGATATTCCCTTTTGTCAATGACACGAAACGTCTTAAAAGATACTCCATTCTAACTATGCTAATACTCATTATTATGTTTGTTGGTCCATTAACTGGAGCAATCGCAATCTATGGAGAAGAAAGGGCTAAAGGTCTATATTTTCCTACTTTCTTGATTCTGAGAGACATTGAAATAGGCGCCTTGCAAAGATTGGATATATTGGGAATACTGCTTTGGTCACTCGGATCCTTTGCAAAGGTAACCCTTTTTCTCTATGCGATTGTATTGGGGCTAGCTCAGTTGTTTAAACTGGAGGATTACAGAATCTTGGTGGTTCCCATTTCAGCGCTGCTATCCATTGTGTCAATCATAAATAGCGAGGACCTCATAGGGATTTTTCGATTTTTAAAGGACTACTATCCTTATTACGCATCATTTGTAGGGTTGATTTTGCCTTTTATCTTGGTAATCATCAGTCAACTTCGAAAACCAGGTAAAAACACAGAGAGGCGGAGCAATGGTGAATAGAGAGGAAAAAGAAAATGAGAGAACACCATCAAAACAAAAGGAAAATGAAGAGCAGCAATTCATCCTCAGCGAGCTGGAACAGAATATAAAAAAACTAAAAGCGGTGTTTGGAGAAAAATCGGATCTATCTGTGAGATATATTCAAGCTAAGCAGTGCCAAGTGGCTGTCCTATTTGTCGATAGCCTGGTAGATAAGGACATTATCGATCAGCATGTGATCAAGGTCCTCATAAACCAACTAAATGAGTTAGCCGGGGCAATTGATAGGCTTTCATTTTCTACTAGCAAAATGAAAAATCTCACAAAGCAGCATGAAGTCATTGAGCACCTATTACAGGGCTATTCTATTGTATTTATAGAGGGCCAAACAATCGCTTATGCTGCGGAAACCTCGGGTGGAGAAAGAAGACCCGTATCGGAATCTACAGTAGAAACAGTCGTACGCGGTCCTCGAGAATCGTTTAACGAATCTTTGATGACGAATATCGGGCTGGTTCGAAAAAAGGTGAATACACCTAAGCTGCAGGTATACCAAAAACAGCTTGGGAAGGAGAGCAAGACTTCAGTAGCGGTCCTTTCTATAAAGGATATTGCGAAGGAGGATATAGTAAAAGAAGTCATTTCACGCGTCGATAAGATTCAAATTGATGGCATTTTAGATTCCCTTTATATTGAGGAATTGATAGAAGATCCTAAAAGATATTCACCTTTTCCAACGGTTTTTAACACTGAGAGACCTGACAGAATTGCAGCGGGGTTATTAGAGGGGAGAATAGCAATCCTAGTAGATGGAACCCCGGTAGCATTGATGGTCCCGACAACTATTGGCCTATTTCTGACGTCCAATGAGGATTATTATCAGCGCTATGACATTTCCAGTATGATGAAAATTCTTAGAGCCTTTACTTTTATAATTTCCATTATCTTACCGGGTTTATATGTCGCTTTACTGACCTATCATCAAGAAATGCTTCCCACGCCATTATTAATTGCTATTACTGGGCAGCGGGAAGGGGTACCATTTGGAACAGCTATTGAGGTAGCAGTTATGGAGATTACCTTTGAAATTTTAAGGGAAGCCGGGATTAGGCTACCGAAAACCGTTGGGGCAGCCATCTCAATCGTCGGTGGTTTAGTGCTGGGTCAAGCTGCAGTAGATGCTGGGCTGGTTGGACAAGCAACGGTAATTGTCGTCGCACTAACCGCAATCAGTTCATTTACAACCCCATCCTACAATATAGCTATTACAGCTAGGCTTTTACGATTTATATTAATCCTTCTATCTTCATTTTTAGGTGCATTTGGTCTTATCTTTGGATTGCTTTTCATGTTGGTCCACCTAAATTCCTTGCGCTCCTTCAGTGTTCCATATTTAACGCCGATTGTACCTTTCCACAAACAGGATTGGAAGGATTTATTCATCCGGGCACCTTGGCGGGAAATGCACCAAAGACCAGAAGAGATTGCCCAAGAAAATAAAACAAGAATACAAAACAGTAATAATGGCAGTCGGTTTAACAGGAGAAAAAAGTAATATGAAGATCGCAAAATGGTTTTTATTTATTGTTTTTCCTCTATTTTTGGCAGGTTGTTGGGATAAAAAAGAATTAAATGAGGTCGCTTTAGTGGTTGGAGTAGGGATAGATCAGGTGGAAGAAGGCTACAAAATAACAGCCCAGGTGATAAAACCCCCGCCAAAAGACCAAGGTTCAAGCGGTGGCTCTGATTTACCGACCTGGAGTGTATCGGCAACAGGGGATTCTGTCATGGTGGCTATTCGAAATTTAAATGAATTATCACCGCGACGATTATATTGGGCGCATTTACAAACCATTATTTTTGGAGACGAAATGGCAAGGGATGGAATTGTACCGGTTATTACATGGTTTGAGAGAGATCGAGATAGTCGAGCGGGTGCCACAGTGGTCGTCACACCTGGAACAGCAGAAGATTTACTAAACACCAAAGTGGAATTGGAAAATGTACCGGCACGAGCAATGGCTGAATTAATCGAAGGCTCGGAGATGAGACAAATTAGTGCGCAAGGAGTTAAACTGCGTGATTTAATGTCAGCACTCTCCACCCCTGGTATAGAGCTTGTGGTAGATGTAATTAAACCAAAGGAAATTAGAGGAAAGGTTGAAACCTTCGAAATTGATGGAGTGGCCATTTTTAACAAAGATAAGTTACAAGGCTATGTCTACGGAGCCAAAGCACTCGGTACAGAGGTTATAAATAGCACATTAAACTATACGATTATAGAAGGAAAATGTCCGCAGAATAACGGGATTTTCGGCTTCCAGATTACAGATTTTCAAAGCAGTGTAAAGCCCCAGCTGAAGGGGGAGTCAATCACTATGAAGATCAATGTGACACTGGAAGGAAATTTGCTGGACCAGACTTGTAATATGGATTTACTCCAACCTGAAAATTTGAAAAACGTAGAAAAGGAAATTACGGATTTCATTGTAAGGAATGTTAAAAGTGAATTCAACGCTGCCAAAGAAATGAACTCGGATATTTATGGAGTAGGGCGAGAAATTAGAAGGTTCTATCCAGACCACTGGAAGAAAATAAAGGATTCAACAGCTTATTTGGGACAAGTCGATTTTGACTTTCAAGTTGAGTCAAATGTAAGAAGGAGCGGCTTGATAATTGAACCAACCCAAGAAAAACAAAGGGAAGAGGTTGATTAATCAATGGATACTTTCTTAATTCTTCTCTTGTTTGTGGCCATCTCTTTTTTGGATTACCGTCGAATGATCAAGAAAAAGGATAAAAAGAATCTCGTCATTTACTCGGCCATCCTCGGCTTTGCTTTCGTGCTCACTGAATTACACATATTGGGATATAGAGTGATTGGTTTAAATCAAATCGTTACCTTTATTTTTGATTTATTTTAGTATGGACTTTGTTGTTTGGAGTCTTACTGAAAATAGTCTGAGTGTCCTTATTCATGAAGCAAGTTGGCTTCACACCAAAAAAATTAGAAATCTGAGTGGCTCTAACGTTTAGTTAGGGTCTTTTTATTTCCCCAATAACCCAGCTGCTTAGTGCTTCGAAGAAAAATCAGTTGAAACCTGAATGGAATCTATCAAGGCTAAACTCTTCTGAACCCCATATGAAATTCATTAACTGTCCAAGAGATTGGAAGTGTTACAAATTAAATCATAGACTCCGAATCCAAAACTATATTCCTATTCAACTGTAATTAATTCGAATCAAAAAATACTTTAGTCTGTAAGTGTTTCTCACATGGGTAAGTTTTTCGCCACAAAAATTTAACGAACAATTTAAGGTATATAAATCAACAATGTTAGCGTTTACAGTGATTTTACTGTAATTTTTTGTATAAATATTGATTGAAAATTGTGGAAATTCAGTTTAATATGAATTGTGTGTTAGATTTCTTTACATAAAAAGTAATTTAATGTTACTTGGGTTTTTGGAGGCTAACGCAAAAAAGAAAAATTAAAAAGGAGGTTTTTACATGAAAATCAAAAAATATTTCGTTGCAATCTTAATGCTGATGCTAATGCTTGCGGGCTGTGCATCTCAAACAGCAGAACCAGCTTCACAGTCTACGTCTGGGTCAGCTACAGATTCAAGCACGGGCTCCAGTGATACTTCGACTGATTCAGGGGATACAGTAAAGGTTGGTATTTTACATTCTTTAAGTGGAACAATGGCAATTAGTGAGGTTTCTTTACGTGATGCAGAATTAATGGCGATTGAAGAGATTAATGCTGCTGGCGGTGTACTAGGTAAACAAATCGAAGCAGTAGTTGAAGATGGCGCTTCTGATTGGCCAACATTTGCTGAGAAAGCTAAAAAGCTTCTTCAACAAGACCAGGTAGCAACTGTTTTTGGTGGCTGGACATCAGCTAGCCGTAAAGCGATGCTTCCGGTATTTGAACAAGCTAATGGACTACTTTGGTACCCTGTGCAATACGAAGGGATGGAGCAATCTCCAAATATCTTCTACACAGGTGCAACAACGAACCAGCAAATTGTCCCTGCAGTGGATTGGTTATTGGAGAATGTGGGAACAAACTTCTTTTTAGTAGGTTCTGATTATGTGTTCCCAAGAACTGCAAATCAAATTATCAATGCACAAGTGAAAGCCAAAGGCGGTACTGTGGTGGCTGAAGAATATACGCCAATGGGGCATACAGACTATAACACTATTATCAGCAAAATCAATTCAGCAAAACCAGATGTTATCTTTAATACTTTAAACGGTGACAGTAACGTTGCGTTCTTTAAACAATTACGTGATGCAGGCATTTCTGCAGACGATATTCCGGTATTATCAGTGAGTGTTGCTGAGGAAGAAATCAGAGGTATTGGTGCAGATGTCTTAGAAGGGCATTATGCAGCA
>DAMDNS010000053.1:0-9864 GCA_032083605.1 Ureibacillus sp. | reverse complement strand
AAGGAAGAACCAGCGCCAACCGAGAACTCGGAAACTAAAACGGAAACTGAAACTTCTACACAAGAAGCGGATTTAACACAAGACTTTATCAATTATATTGATGAAATTATTTTATTGGCTCCAGAAGAAGAACGAATTATCGGGCTTTATGAAAGTGTTACAGGACTAAACTATACAAATGATGAAGTCCTTTACTACACCTTATTCGATGAAGTAATTCCTGGCTACCGTCAATTTGTAGTGGAATTAGAAGCCATTATGCCAAAAAATACGCGCATCAGAGAGCTTCACGAAGTATATATTGAGGCAGCGAATATCCAATATAACTCCTTTACTTTAATGATTTCTGCTTTAGAAAATCAGGATATGGATACAATGACTGAGGCTAATCAAGGCTTGGATCAAGCAAGATCGCTTCTGCGTGATTGGTTATATGAAGTAGAAGCAATTTCCGTTGAAACGGGCGTTAGCTTACAATAATAAATACTCGAGTGCATATCTCAAAAGTTCCATTACTAACTTTTGAGCATTTTTGGAGCGGCATTTTGCGTTTTTCGTTATTTTAACGAAAAACGCTTTTTTTAATGATAAAAAAACAACCAAAAGCCATATTAAAGAAGAAGTTAAATTGAAAGGAGTTTTTCTTATGGGAAGAGATGATAGTAAAAGTAAAGGCACAAATAAACAATCCTTGCCTCAAACACCCAATAACGCAAAAATTGCTCCCGGTGAAATGCGAGAGGAAATTGCCCGTGAATTAGATGAGCTGCATCAATTAGCTCAAAAAGCTAAAAATAATCGAAAATAAGAGGGGGCACTTCCATTGGAATGCAATCGCGCTCAAGAAATTGTTGCCTCATCCAAGGAGTTCGAAGTAAGCTATAACGGCGTTTCAATTTGGATCGATAAGCTTCACGATGATGGCAAAACTGCAACCGTTCACTTAAGACATGCTCACGAGGAACGTTCAGAAGTAGACATTTCAGAACTAAAAGAAGAATACCTCATCCAATAAGTCATACATCCCACTGCTACAGCTAGTATTCAGTGGGATTTTAATTTACATACATCTCTTTTTCTGCTCATACAGTTATAACAATATTATTCATTCGTGCTTGCTTTGCTTTGCTTTGCTTTGCTTTGCTTTGCTTTGCTTTGCTTTAAATGTAGCATATCTAACAAGTGATTTTTCAATATTACTTTGGCATTTATTGATAAGAATTTGAAAATCGCCTCGGAATCGTTCCGGAAAAGCCTATAACCCGTATTCTCAAGTACCATTCCTATTAATTTTAACGGAATAACATTGGAAAATTTCGTTAATAATGCATATGTAAGATTTACCAATTGCAAAGGAAGGTATTATGGGTAAAAAAATTATGTTATTCGGGATTTCCATTGCCTTTTTAAATCTTTTTGATGGCATAGTAACAAACTATGGATTAATGGAAAAATTCATAGAAGAAATGAATCCCCTTATGGATTTGATTATCTCTATTAACCCCGCTTTATTTTTAGCGTTAAAAGTTGGTCTTTCTCTTCTTATTCTTTTGGTATCATATCGAGTTTATGCACATAGCAAGGTGAACTTCCAAAAACTATATTTGCTTACATTGGTCGGCGTTTTTTGTCTTTACTTTGGTATTTGCAGTGTACATGTTTATTGGCTATCCCTGCTTTAGATGGAAGTGTACGTTTCCGTGATGAGTTATATACGGCTGGTAAATGGAGATTGGGAGCTATTCTGAGATGCAGTTCTTTACAATGATGAAATGCATCTCCCTACTTTTTGGTCCCGCTTGTATTACATTATTATAGAATTGCCGCTAAACTTAGTTTGGACATCTCTAAGGAATTATCATTCAAAAGCTTCTTCAGCCCAAATATTAGTTAAGGTAGCTCTGAATAATTCATCAAGCTGCGCCGTTACATTCCGTTGCTTGGATTTTTGGGATACTGCTTGTTGAATCGTCTGAATGTTAGTTTCGATAAATTCATTGGTAGCTTGAAAATTATCAAAAGAAACCATTTCCTCCCCTGAAAACTTAAGCTGCACCAATTGCTCAACTTCATGCTTTAATTCTTCATCAATAACATTTGATAATAAATCTTGAATCCGTATTGGTGGAAATGATTTGTGTTTTTCAATCCAAAGGCATGCCAATAAGGACTTTACTACATACAAATAGATTTTTATCTTCACTTCTTTTCCTTGGAAATATTTCTTGTAGTTCCCCTTAGCTAGATTAAAATAGTGATGCAAGGTTGGAATAGGATTGAAAACATCCGTTTCAAGCTCAAGCAATCGTTCAACAAATGGAACATTTTGAAAGTAAACAACGTCATTCTTCAACCATTCGAACAAGGTTGGATTGCTTTTTCTAAAAAGCCGTAAAGCCTTTGTCAGTTCCCAACCACTAATATCTAAATTGTTAAAACCAGGCTTTTCAATGACATCTCTTTTTGAACCAACCCCCTGAGGATCTATAGAAAGATACCATTCCGCATGATGAATATAGATAAATCGAACATCGAAATCGCTATGATCCGAAGGAAATCCCCATGCTCGGCTTCCAGACTCAACTGCAAGCAAAATTCTAACATCATATTGTTTTTCAATTTTTTCTAATTGGTTTAATATATTTTTTTCCATTTTTCGTCTCGCTTAACATCGTTTATTCCTATTATGAGGAACAAAACATATATTATTCTGTACGTGAAGAAACGCTCATGTTCATAACAAGAGGGAATAGAACTAACCTTTTAATAAAAAATCATTACCGTCTTCATCACTAAATTGAACAAAAGATCCCCACGGCATTTGTTGTGGTTCACCCCTAAAACTTACACCATTTGTTTTCATTTTTTCATATGTTTCCATTACATTTTCACAGTCAAACACAATGGAAGCTTTTAGGTTTTCTGAACCCTGCATCATTTTTTTAGGGTAGATAACAAGTCGACTTTTTTCATTTGCAGGAGCCACTTCAAGCCAATACGCGTTTGGTCCCATTTCATGCTCTGCTATCACTTCAAACCCTACTTTCTCTGTCCAGAAAGTTTTCGCCTTTTTTTGGTCCTCTACATAAACCGCTACAGTTCCGATATTTGTAATCATTAAATAGCGCCTCCTTATAGTAAAATCATCAATAACTAAACTCCATTTTAGAACAAACTAAATTACTGATCAAAACAGGCCGGACAAAACCAAAAACACCATTTATCGTAAATTGTGTTTTTTCGCTGTGCGCAAAAATTGATTCCCGTTTCGGGTACGTTTTTTTTGCGGGCACTCCCTTTGAGCCTGTAGTCTCAGGCGTCGTGCTATTCCCGCAGGAAGCTCCGCTCTGTAGCGAAAGACGCAGTCGACAGCTACACTCGACCCTCCACTGCAATCAATTTAGAAAGTATCAAATTCTGATTATAGTTTCCACTAATTTTCTTAGAATTTCTACTTATGTCCCAGCCTTTTCATTTTACATTTCGAGGATCTAACGCATCCCGCAATGCATCCCCGATATAGTTGATTGATAGAACGGTTAACAAAACCATCAGTCCGGGTGGTAGCCATAACCAAGGAAGTGACGTTAAGACCGAAATAGATTGTGCACTACTTAGCATATTCCCCCAGCTGGCGTCAGGTGGTTGTACTCCTAAGCCTAGAAAACTCAATGCCGCCTCATCCAATATAAATCCCGCTACCCCCGATGTCGCATAGATTAAGATAGGTGCAATGGTATTCGGTAATATGTGTTTAAATAAAATGCGTGCCTTTTTATAGCCTAGTGCAATACTCGCTTTCACATAATCCGATTGTTTAATGGCAAGAACATTCCCACGCACTAACCGCGCGATGCCCGGCCAGCCTAATCCCCCTAAAATCAAGATAATATTTGCCAAACCAGGACCAATAATACTTGCAACAACAAGGATAAACATTAAATAAGGGAAGGACATAAATACGTCCGTCAACCTCATAATTACTCCGTCAATCCAACCACCTGCATACCCTGAGATTAATCCTAGGACAGTTCCAATAACTGTGGATATAATCATTGCTCCAAGGCCAATCGAAAGTGAAATACGAGCTGCATAAAGAAGTCTGCTTAGCACATCTCGGCCGACCTGATCTGTTCCTAGCCAATGACTCCAGGATGGTCCAGTACTAAATGAGTCGGAAATTTCAGCTGGATCATATGGTGCCAGCCAAGGTGCAATAATCGCACATGTTGCAACAAACACCAAGAAGAAAACCCCGAAAACGGCTAGCTTATGTTTTTTAAATCGCTTTATAAATACTCTCTTTACAGAAGTATCCACACCTTTTGTCCATAGGACTGATTGTTCTTTGTTGTGAGCGCTTGTATTCCAGTATCTTTTAAATAGCTTCATTGTTTTGAGGCTCCTACATAACTATTTCGAATTCGCGGATCAACAACTGCATAGGCTAAGTCCGTTAAAACATTCGCTATAATCACTACAACTGCCGCAACTAAATTTAGTCCCATAATTGTTGAATAATCACGACTCATAATAGAGGAAATCGTTAATTGCCCCATTCCTGGCCAAGAGAAAACTTGTTCAATAACAACAGCCCCGCCAAACAGAATCGGTATTTCAAATCCAATTAGTGTGACGATGGGAATTAACGCATTACGCATGGCGTGACGATTCACCACAAACCATTCTTTTACTCCCTTTGCACGGGCTGTTCTCAAATAATCCTGTTCCAATATTTCAAGCATGCTTGACCGCACATACCGAATATTACGACCCGCAACATTTGCTGCCAGCACACAAACAGGCAATATCATATGTATAAGTAATGTCGACAATCCCACTTGGCCGCCCAGCTCCCTCATCCCGCCTGAAGGTAACATATTTAGCTGAATGGAGAAAAAGTATATTAAGATTAGGCCAAAAAAGAAATTCGGTATAGAAATCCCTAAAAATGACCCCGTGACAAAAAAATAGTCAAGCTTCGTATATTGGCGAGTTGCACTTAAAATACCAACTGGCATCGCAATCAATAAACCAATCAATAAAGCCGAGCCCATTAATATCAGTGTCGGACCTATTCGCTCTAAAATCATTTGATTTACAGGTTCATAGGTAATCATGGAATAGCCTAAATCACCATGTAATATTAAGTTTTTTAACCACGACCAATATTGAACAAACATCGATTCATTTAATCCGAGCTCTATTTTTTTCGCTTCGATTGCGGCTGCCGGGAGTTTTGGGCTTACTAGCATATCAACTGGATTGCCTGGTGCCATATGCATGATAAAAAAGTTAATGACTGTAACTCCAAATAACACAGGAATGGCAATGAATATCCTATGCAGTACGTAACTTAACAAATATAGCACCTCACAAATACAATATTTTCAATAGGTAAACATACGCCAATTCATTCAACTATCTGCAGCAATCACATTTCGTTTTCTCGGATTAGGTATTGGATAAGCGTTTAATAAACTTTTAGTATATTCATGCTGCGGGTTTTGAAAAATCTCTCGCGTTAATCCCGTTTCAACAATCTTCCCTGCATTCATTACTGCAATGCGGTCACTGATATACTTAACAGCGCCTAAATCATGTGCAATAAAAAGATAAGTTAAACCTAATTCTTTTTGTAAGTCTTTGAATAGATTTAGTATTTGCGCCTGAATCGATACGTCCAATGCTGAAACTGGTTCATCACAAATAAGCAATTTAGGTCTTAGCGCTAATGCCCTTGCAATCCCGATACGCTGTCGCTGGCCGCCAGAAAATTCGTGAGGATAACGATCATAACTTGTTTTTGGTAACCCGACCATCTTCAACAATCGTCCGACTTCTTTTTCTACCTCATGACGAGGTACAACTTTATGTACGATTAATGGTTCAGCCAGTAAACTGCCTACAGTAAATCTTGGGTTAAAAGATGAATATGAATCCTGAAAAACTATTTGAATTTGCTTACTTAACGACACACGTTCTTGAAGATAATCCATCAATTTCCCCTTAAAAAGGATGTTGCCATCGCTTAATGGCTCTAAACCCATAATTGTCCGGCCAAGTGTTGACTTCCCACAGCCAGATTCGCCCACAAGCCCTAATGTTTCACCTTCAAACAGCTCTAAGGAAACCCCATCAACAGCCTTTACATATGTAGTTTTTAAATTTAAGAAGCCACTTTTCATTGGGTAATGGATTTTAACATCGTGTAAAGCAAGTAGAGGAGGGTCTGCCTGATTTAGTTGTTCCTTCAAGAGTACCCTCCTCCTAGATCTTTTTTTGAATCGCCTTTAAAACATCTTAAATTACGGTCAACTAAATCGAAGAGCTCGGGTTCTTTCAACCTGCAGTATTCCGTTGCTAATTCACATCGATTTGCAAACCGGCACCCTATTACCGAATGATGCCTTTCCGGAATCGAACCAGGGATAGATGCAAGGTCTTGAACATCAGATTCCACGAATGGAATGGAAGCTAATAATGCCTTTGTATAGGGATGTTTTGGACTTTCAAACAGTGTATATACATCTGCTGACTCGACAACCTGTCCGGCATACATGACAATAACCCGGTCAGCCATTTGAGCAACAACCCCTAAATCATGGGTGATGAGCATAATCGCTGTATTTGATTCATGACATAGCTCCTTAAGTAACTTCATAATTTGAGCTTGAACAGTAACGTCAAGGGCAGTTGTTGGTTCATCTGCAATTAATAGTTTCGGCTTACAAGCAAGGGCCATCGCAATCATGACCCTTTGTTTCATCCCTCCTGACAAAACAAACGGATATTGCTTCATCATACGCTCTGCTTGTGGTATTCCTACCTTTTCTAACATGTCTATCGCAAGTTGTCTGGCACTTCTTTTATTCAATGGTAAATGTAGACGAATGGCCTCCACTAATTGAAAGCCAATCGTTAGAACCGGATTCAAAGAGGTCACCGCCTCCTGAAAAATCATCGATATCTCATGTCCCCGGATTTGTTGCAACTGCTTTTTATCAAGATTCAGTAAATTTTTCCCCTCAAACAAAAGCTCGCCCTGCTCGATATTGCCTCGTTTACCAAGTAGTTGCATAATGGAGAGTGCTGTTGCACTTTTGCCGCTGCCAGACTCGCCCACTAAAGCAAGTTTCTCACCTGGCTTTAATTCAAAGCTTACATCATCTACACTCACTATTTTCCCTTGTTCTGTCTGGAATGTAGTTTTCAAACCACGAACATTCAGCAAACTCCCCATCTCATCCACCTTTTCTACGATTCGCTCTTTGTTACCCACTAGACGATTATTTGCGTTATTTCACAGTCCACTCATGTACATTCATAAACATCCCGAAGTCACTTGGTTTAGCACCTTTAACCCGTTTATTTACTGCTCCTAACGCTGTTGTTGCATACATTGCTGGCATAGGCACATCCTCTTGTAGAATTACTTGAAGCTCGTCGTAAAGGGTTTTTATTTTTACTTCATCTATTTCCGTGCTCAAGGCAGCAAGAATTTCATTTACACGCGGATTTGAATATGCGTTTGGATTTCCTTCTCCTAAAAAGTATGTAATATCCGTAAGTGGATTAATCGGTGTAATTGCGACTGTTATAATCGCTAGATCATAGTCCATTTCCACGATTCGTTCTACCAATGTACCAAAGTCCAGCATTTGAATTTCTACTTTTACACCTGCTTCACGCAGATTTTCAGCAATGATATTAACCGCTTGCTCTAATGTAGCATCGCCAGATAAAACGGATAACTTTAAGGCTTGATTTGAATCCCAGCCGGACTCAGCTAAAAATTGCTTCGCTTTTGCAGTATTATATTCAACTGATGCAATATCTTCATTCAAATATGGGTTATTGCTGGCGAAGAAGCCACCAATTACTTCTCCAGCTCCTTTTAATAATTTATCAACAATCAACTCACGGTTTATAGCATAAGAAATGGCTTGTCTTTGTTTTGCATCCTTCACAACATTTTCGTTGATATACATATATTGTGTAGCTAACGGTTGTCCATAAGAGGTATTCAGTGTGTCTAACCCCTGAACCAACTCATAATCCGATACAGGAATAACACCTACAGATGGAATATTCATATCAATTTCACCGCTCATAAGCTGTGTGGCAATTTGATTTCCCGGTAAAACCTTGAAATTCAATTGTTCCAATGGAGACGCACCTTTGAAGTAATTTTTGTTAGGCACCATTTCTACATAATGATCACGGTCCATTTTCGAAAGTTTAAATGGTCCTGATGTTACAGTTGGCTTCTGCATGAAAGCACTCTTATTAATATTTGAAGGGTCTATACTAGCTAACTGTGCCTTTGGTAAAGCCAATAAATAGCGACCGATTGTGTCCTGAAAGATGGTTAATGTTGTTGAATTTTTTGTAGTTAATTGGACAGTGCTATCATCTATTTTTTTCACGCCAGAAATGGTTGTTGCTCCTTTTGGCAAGTATCCCGCATCATCCAGACCTTCTAAAATCGAAAACATATACGCAAGATTTGAAGCCACTGCCCGGTTTGTCATTAATTCCAATGTAAAAATCATATCATCCGCTGTAATATCTGTGCCATCCGTCCATTTTGCCTCTTCATTTAGCTTTACAGTAAAGGTTTGATTGTCTTCAGTTGTAATGGAGTCTGCCAGCATCGGCTGAAATTCTAAATTTGCATCTAAGTCCACTAACGGCAAAAACAATAAATTCGTTACGTAGGTGGATACCAGTCCTACCGGAGCAAGTGGATTAATATTGCTTGGTGCATATGTAACGCCAATATTCACTATATTTTTATCGCTGCTTTTGGTATTTTCATTTGATTTTTCTTTATTGTTACAGGCACTTAAGACCAGTAACACTAAAGCTGCAACGATGAATAAGGCGAATAGGGCCTTTTTGGATTTTTTCAATTCAAGATCTCCTTTTGATTTGTTTACCTATGAATCCATTAATTATTCTTTTGGTGTCCTAGCTTTTTATGTTATAGCTATGAAGCAATACGTTTTTCTCTCCAGCCCGAATTGCAAATGGGAAACGATTACTCATTGGCGGCATCGGACAATTAAAATGGGGTGAAAACGCACATGGCGGCAAGAATGCATGATTGAAGTTTAACTCCACAAATCCGTCCTCTTCGGGCGTTACCAACAGCATTCTCCCCATTCCATATGTATCATGTCCACTAGTTTGATCGTTAAAGACGACTATATAATGATTGCATGAAACAAAAGGTCTAATGGACAACTCCTGTCCATTAATGGTTAAAATAATTTCACCTGGTGACTGGTGTATCCGCGCTTTACCGGATTGATCATGTGTATGTGTAAAATGGAGCGTTTTATTTTTAATATTCATTTTAAATGAGCCCCGCACTATCCAATTGGGATCATAAGGATATGTATCTATTTCTTTAAACTTCTTTATTGCCTCACAATTAGTATCCCAAATAGCTAATAGATGCGGAGAACCTGGTTGACTGGTAGCCATTGCTGTAAGGCCGCTTCCTAATTCTACGATTGTTTCTTCTGCCACAATTTCAACGAAGCCCTCTACTACATTTCCATCTATTCGTAATTGATCACTTGCGTTAGCTGTCAGCATTAATCCTGGTTTCTTCGGACTTATTGGTTCCCATATGCCTGGTATAGGCTCTAGATTTTTTGCTGAGTCAATTTCATGCAATGCTATTAAGCTTAAATCTCCTTGTCGTCCAATAACAGATTCATGACGTGCCACTTTCCATTGTTTAAAAGATTCCATCTTATTCGCATCCTAACTTTTTAAAAATCTATAACTATTGCATTAAATGTTCTATTCTCTCAAGTATGGAGCTGCACCTTTTAAATTTTCAATAATATA
>DAMDNS010000052.1:0-10106 GCA_032083605.1 Ureibacillus sp. | reverse complement strand
ACTGGGGAAAGCCGATAATGTCGATATTCTTATCGATATTCTCCTAGACGAGTATATCGAAAATAACCTTGTAAAAGATGAAAAGAAAACCTATAACCTCGTTTTAGACATCCTTCAAAAACGCGACCGTTAGAACATAATAAAAAGCAACGAACAATCCTTACACTAGGGATCATTCGTTGCTTTTTTCTCTTTTCTACCACTAAATCTATTATTCACTAAAAAAAATTTTAACAGAAAAAAATATATGCATATATGAATATATTCATATACCTATATATTAGTATATACATATATGAATATATGTATATATCCTTATTTTAGAAATCGCTTTATATCAAGGTTTATAGCTAATATATGCATATATAGATATACACATATATTAATATATACACATATGCGTATATCTATATATTAGTATATGCATATATGCATATATGTGGACGAAAAAACGCTAAAAAAGCTATTGCATCAGTGTTTTGGAAGTCCTATAATCTATGTAAATAAGTGTCAGGGCAAAATAAAAGAAGCCATTCCCATAGTCTTTGGCCGGACTGGAATGACTTCAACCTATTTTCGCCACTGACAGTAATCAAATAGTGAACGTCAGCAAGGCTGCATAACTTTGTGCTCCAACACATAAGTTATGTATTTCTTAAATATAAGATGTACTGATTATATCAATGCAAAATCGTATTTTCAATATAAAAACCATTGAAAATTCATTTTTGGTATGTTTTTTTAGTGCACTCTTTTATAGCTGTCGGCGTTCACTCATATAAACTGGGGGAATTGCTGATGGCTATTTTTGCGTTTTCGGAGCACAAAAAGGACAAGCAAACAAGAATACTAGACATAATATTGCATGAAGGTTTACTTACATACAATCCAAAAGCATCAAAAGCACATGTACAAGAGCAGCTACAAGCTAAAGAAAAAGACAAACGCCACAAAAAGGGGGCTGTCTTTGCTGTGCGCGATAAAAGCCACTTCGATGGAGGTGTTAAGGGTTACATCATTACCTCTAAAGAAACGTTAATCGAGCAGGCGGATAGCATCTCACATTTTACTCCTAATGTATACCGTCGATACAGCTACACGAATGAAAAGCGTCAGATGATCAAAGGTTTTGAAGAAGAAAACCTACAGCAAATCAACACGTTCGTCGTAGATATCGATACAAAAAGCTACAGTACTAACGAAATCCTACTGGCATGCATCGATAACAGCATCGGTGAACCTACACTCATCCTAGAGTCAGACAGAGGCTACCAGGTGTACTTTGCCCTGACAAAACCCATCTTTATCTCAAATAAAAACAAGTTCCGCAGCTTAAGAGTAGCGAAACGCATTTCAGAAAACTTAAAACGTAGCCTAACAAGCGTTGAAGCAGACATGTACTGCAATGACTTTGGCTTTTTCCGCATGCCGAACAACCAAAACGTACAGTGGTTTAACGAGCTCGCAACATACGACCCTGCAACACTTATCGCATGGTCACAACGACAAAACGAAGATCAAGGCCGCGGGCTATATGTTGTGCCACAAAAAACTTCAAGCCTGTCACTGTTAAATGCAGACTGGTTTTATCAGCTGATTAAAACAACAAACGTAAAAGGTCAAAAAGGTCAAATCGGGCGAAATAACTTGTTATTTACGCTTGCTTTAGTGTGCTATCAAGACGGACGCGATCAAGGCTATGCATTCGATTTACTCGATGAATACAACTCAAAATTACGTGCACCGTTAAAAGCACAGGACCTCAATACTATCTTGGAATCAGCTTACTCAGGTCGTTATCACGGGCCAAAAAAAGAATACATAGAGCAGCTACTAGAATTATATGCTTCTAGTGAGATGGACATGCCCGTATCATTTGGCCAATCTGTTTGGTACAAGCATAAAAAAGCGCGTGAAGACCGCGAACGTAGCCATTTTAACGAATGGGAAGAAGATATCAGCAAATGGATTACGGCAGAAAAACAAATTTCTGAACCGTTTATTTGGTGTACACAAAAAGAGCTATGCAATCAAATCGGCATCGCAAGCAGTTCCCTAAACAAGCTTATCAAACAATCTAAGAAACTATTAAAAACAACAACAGGTAAAGGGCGCAACGCTAAAACAGGCTGGACGACAGTGGAACTTTACATCGCCTATATCATCTGGCTAAAAAAAGACGCAGGCACACGATTTGCTGACACAATCAAAACAGTGGTAGACGAACATCTAGCATTATTAGCACCAGTTGCAGGCTACACAAAACTCGTAAACTATGTACAAAAAATGAGACAAGAGAAGCCAGCCACCGAACAGTTATCCATGAACGAAACGATGATGAATACTGGCTAATTAAATACTCCACTATGCCTTTACATATTTCTTATTTCCTGTTGGCAGGGTTTTAAGAAAGAATGTATGAAAGGTATTTTAATTATGTTTTAGGGGCGTGAAGGGCTTTAGCCCAGCCCCTCCTGGGGAAGCCTCTCGGCGTAGCCAAACGAAGTATTTCTTGCTGTAGAATTATAGACTTGGCTGACTTTTTTAAGTTTAAAATTCCATTAAATGTTTTGAATTAATTATGGATGGACCTAACTGATGTTTAATGTTATACTTCAAGTTAGATTTTATAAGAGAAGGTGTAATATATGAATGCAGTTTCATTCTTTGCAGGGGCTGGAGGCTTAGATTTAGGACTTACTAGTGCTGGATTTAATATTCGTTTGGCTGTTGAGCTTGAAGAATTATATTGTGAAACTTTACGTTTAAATAATCATGAGAATGTTCGCAAGGGCGATATTATGGAATATACAAGAGAAAGAATTATGGCAGAAGCACAATTAGAAACTATTGACTTAATGGTCGGGGGAAGTCCTTGCCAATCTTTTTCTACTGCTGGTAAAAGAAGAGCATTTGATTCAGAAGGTGGACAAGCTATGTTAAAATATGCGGATCTTGTAGTAGAAACACAGCCAAGAGCGTTTTTACTGGAGAATGTACGTGGCTTACTGTCTGCTAAAAAGGATTCTGAATCTGAAAATGGAAGCGCACTTGAACATCTTTTATCGCGTTTTCCTGGATATACAGTGACATATAAATTATTAAATTCAGCTGATTATGGTGTACCACAAAAGCGTGAGCGTGTGTTTTTTGTAGGGATTCGAAATGATTTGAATAGAACATTTGAATTTCCAGAACCAACGCATAATGAAAAAGGTACAGATGGTAAAGAGCCTTGGGTTATGCTTGGAGATATTTTTCAAGGGTTGCAAGGAATCGAACATCATTTTGTTACTTATTCGGCTGAACGGTTGAGATTTATGCAAATGATTCCTGCTGGAGGGGGAAATTGGCGTGATTTAAGAGCGCAAGGTGAAGATGTTGTAAAAGAAGCCATGGGAGGTGCTTATGAATCGGGTGGCGGAAAAGTGGGGTATTTTAGAAGGTTACATATGGATCGACCTTCTCCAACGGTTTTAACTTCTCCGATTCAAAAAAGTACAAATTTAGGTCATCCACTTGAGGATCGACCATTATCACTTGAAGAATATTTAGCGATTCAAGAGTTTCCCACTGATTATCAGGTAGCAGGGAATTTAACAAGCCAATATGTGCAAATAGGGAATGCTGTTCCTGTTAGGCTTGCAGAAGTGTTAGGAACAGCAATTTTAAATACATTAGAAGCATAGACGATTGTGTCTGTGCTTTTTTATTTTATCTGTATAATGGTATTATTGGTGCAAAAAGGAGGTGAGAAAAATGAATGATGCAACAAGACAAAGAGTTCATGACCATTTGTCACAAGTAATGGAGAGATTGGTTCAGAAACGAGTAGTAGATGAACCGTTTAATCCTGATGAAATGGCTAGAAACAATCCATTTGGCTCTCTTTTAGTTCCAACGGAGATCTGGAAGGGCTCGAAGTTTGAGCGTTCTTTTGTTACTACGCTTGGACAAGGAATTTTCGAGCAGCTAGGAAAAATTATTGCGGAAGGTGCAGGGGCACACGCAACTAACCAATACGATTCGGTATTCACTATTAACACATGGCGAAATGAAAAAATTGAAGAGATTTTAGCGGCGCAGCGTTCTAGTACAAGAGTTCCTGATTGGGAGGTTGAAGTAGCTGAAATTCTTGCTTTAAATAATCAAAATTTTACAGAAGTAAAAGTAAAGTTTGATTTATATGTTCATCGAGCTGATGGAACAGAAGAATTTTATGGTTTTAAAACTGTAAAACCGAATTTGGACCAAACAGAACGAGCGAAGCGTGATATGTTACGTATGAAAGCAGGAAACCCAAACGCCGAAGTATATTTTGCGCTTCCTTTTAACCCAGCTGGTGAGGGGGAGGTTTATCGCAATGCTCATGCAATCCCATATAAGTTATTTGATATGGACAACACAGAAAGCGTTTTGATTGGTGCTGAACTTTGGAACAAAATTGGAGATGATCCAAATACATATCAAGAGTTACTTGAGGTGTTCGCAGATGTAGGCGCTCATTATTCTGCAATTATTTACCGTGATTATCTTAACCTTTAATATTTTAAACGCCTGTATTTTCGTTATACAGGCGTTTTTTGTGTGTTGGGGAAGCCTCTCGGCGAAGCCAAACGTTGTATGACTAACTGTCGATCTATTTACATGGCTGACTATGTTAAAATATAGAAAAATTAGGGGTGTTGTTATGCTAAAGGATATTGGGAAAAGCATTGGAAAGTTAATGGATACAACAATTAGTGGGGCTGGCAATTTAGCCAGTAAAGGTGTAGAAAAAGCAGGCTTACCACAAGTTGCAGATTTTATCGATGAAACCGCTAGTCTTGTTGGAAAGGCATCTAACGCAAGTATTGCAATGACAGGACAAGCTATGCAAGGTGTCTATCAAACTGCTAAGGGTCAGCTAACGAAAGATACGATAGAACGTGATGAGGGAGTAGACGAGTTAAAGGATGCCGGTAGACGTGTGGTACGTGGTATTGGGCAAACAATTAAAATGGGCGCCACAAATACATATGAAACTGGTGTCGGCTTACTCACAAAAGATTATGAAAGAGCCAAGTATGGTGCATTGAATTTGGCGAAAATGGGCGTTGTCGCTTTTACAGCGGTTTCTGTTATCGATATAGTGGGTGGAGTAGATGTAGCTGAAGCCGAGGAAATCCAAGCGATTAATGCGGGTTTAGAGGGCGATGTACATCCCGTTACTGGTGTTCCATTTGAAATGAATACGATTGAACACAATGGGCAGATCATTCAAGATGTGTTTCCGGTGTTCGATAGCCAATATGATGCACATATACCAGAGGACATGTATCTAGCAAGTGATGATATACATTTCGGTTTTGCTAATGAGCAGCTTGTTCAAGAACTAGAGACAAACCCTATGCTTGCTAACCAGATGGGGTTAACTCAAACGGACATTCAGGGATTATCAAACAACATAACTCCAGAAGGTTATGTATGGCATCATCACGAACAACCAGGAGTCTTACAATTAGTCAACGAGGCTGACCACGATGCGACAGCTCATACAGGTGGACGATTCATTTGGGGTGGCGGTAGTGAGTATCGGTAATTGAAATTCCTTATAGGGGTCCCGTCAGATTTATGTGGATTTACAACGTTAAGAAATATACATGATTTTATGCAAAGTGAAGAACAAACCAAACAAGTAAAAATACTGCTATATCAACCGTTTACGCCACCTTTATAAAAAGACGTATAAACAATGTTCATAAGAAAAGCAGCCACGAAACGTTAATTTAACAACCATTCGTGGCTTTTCTTATGAACCAAATTGCTAATAAAACAATGGCGATTATTAACCAAATAAGTGCTTGTTTTTTTACAATTCTCCATCTCAATACTTTGAACTACTGATTTTAGTTATGTGTTATTTTGACAAAGTGTACATACATTAAACCTTCCCAAACTGCAGTACATAAGATTAATTAAAAAAATTTAAGCCAAATCACCTTCCCGTTTGTCTAATAGATGTAAAACCAAAACGAAAGGAGGAATTAAGATGAAACTTGAACGTTTAGTAAAGAAAGCACAAAAAGGAAATGATAAAGCTTACTTAATGCTTTTCCAGCAGTACGAAGCAGATATTTATCGAATGGCTTATGTCTATGTAAAAAATAAAGACGATGCATTAGATCTTGTTCAAGAAGTGGCCTATCAGTCATTTAAGAAAATCAGTACATTGAAAAAACCAGAATATTTCAAGACATGGCTCATGAAAATTACGATTAATTGTGCATTGAGTTTAATCAATAAAAATAAAAAGGTGATCCCGCTTAGTTTAGACTTTGAAGTGCTTACTGGGGCAGAAGATGAAGACATTGCACTTACTTTATCTTTACATAAGCTGATTGAGACTTTAAAAGAGGATGAGAAGAGTGTTATTTTACTAAAATATTACGATGATCGTACATTAAAGGAAATTTCAGAGATACTAGACATCCCACTTGGAACCGCAAAGTCTGTTTTATACCGTGCTTTAGATAAGCTTCGCCAAAATTTAAAGGAGGTAGATAACTATGCATAACCATCTTAAGCAAGAGTTATCAAAAATCGAAACCCCTGTAGAGATTCATGAAAGAAGTAAATTGGGCATTAATAAAGCAAAGTCTGAAATGGGTGGCAAACTGAATCGTTTTGTAAAAAAACGGTTGGCTATAGCTGTTATTTCTGCTTGTTTAATGATTCCAACAGGTGCATTTGCATATCAAGCATTACTTGCCGATGATTTATATGGTTCATTTGATAATCTAAAAAAACATGTGGCAAGTGTTACAATGGAAAGTTACTTATTATTTGATGCAAAACTGAATCAAGCAAAAGGTGACCTAGGAAAAGAAGAGTTTAAACAATTTAAAGATTTACTAAATGTATTTACAAGTGCAAAACTTGAATATGGTGACAACAATGGAAACATAGATTATTCTCAAGTCCCTGCAGAACCATTAGAGGAAATTAAAGTAGCTATGTACGAAATTCAACCATACTTTGATAAATTAAACGGACTCCCATCAAGCAGAGAGGTTTTAACAGTTGAAGAATATGAACAATATATTCAAGCCCTAATGACCTATGAAACGATTATGGCACAACTAGGAGTCTCAAGTATTCCTGAAATAGATATAATTCCTACAGAGTCACAAGAGGAATTCTTCGAAGCTCAAGAATACTTAAATTATGTAAATGAAAAACAAATTGGAAATTGAATTATAGATAGAAGACAGCTCATACAAAAGGCAGCCGTCAGTTTTACACTGAGGCTGCCTTTTTCTTTAACCCCCTACCTTTTGACCACAAGCTGGACACTTACTAATCTTCTTCACACCAGCAACTTCAAGAATCGCATTCGCAATCCCATCAACCATCGCCTCAAACTTCGAATCAAAAAGCTTATTATCGGCACTATTATCAATAAAACCAATCTCCAGCAACAAAGCAGGTGCTTTCGTATGTTTTAACACATAGTAATCCGCCTCTTTCACGCCACGATTACGAAATCCAACATTCACTAATGCTTGCTGGATCTTTGCAGCCAAAGGCTTTGACTTGGTATTGTAAGACCGGTAAACATACACCTCAGCACCGGTCCCTACTTCAGGCTTAAACGCATTCCGATGAAAAGAAATAAAAAAGTCATAAGTCTTCTTTAATTCCAACTTTACTCGCTGCTCCAAAGACAAAGTCGTATTTGATGTACGTGTCTCGTCAATTGCCACCCCAGCAGCCCGTAAACGCTTTGCTACAGCTGGTCCTATTAACAATACATCATCGGCCTCATGGCGCCCCTTATACGTCGCACCAGGGTCCTTTCCGCCATGCCCATAATCAAACAAAATAAGCACTCCATCCCTCCATTTTTTTCAGATTATCCGACAATAAAATATATATTAAGTCTGCTACAATACAGACGGCTCTAGGTCATTAATATTAATAAAAGCAGACTGCGTATAATGTCTTGTGATTGCAACTGATCGGTGGCCAAGTAAATACTGTATTTTTTCAATCGGCACACCGTTTTCTAAAAGTAGTGTCGCAAATGTATGACGCAGTACGTGGCAACTAAATTGGATTCCGTGTTCTTCACCAAAGTTCGCTGCATAGCGCTGTAATGTACGTTTGCTTACACGAAACGCTGGTGAACTCGATACATCTAAAGTTTTTAAGTAGCCCATCAATATCTCGACCGATTTTAAATTCAGAACAGGAATTAACCGGTCGCTATCATATTTAGCATCTTGTATATTTACAAACAATTTATTATCCCGCATCAAGAAGTCCTCTTTTGTTAAATGCGAGACTTCGCTTACACGAGCCCCAGTTGAATACATTAAATAAAATGCAGCTCGCACATTTACTTGCAAACTATCAATAAAGTGAAAAAAATCATTGAGTTGCTCATCTGTCAGTCGATTCTGGCGATATTCGGCTACTTTGATTGTCAACAATTTAGATACTGGATTGACTTTTACGACCTCGTTTAAAATCAGAAAATCGAAATATCCTCGTACGCAAGAAATAATAGCGTTTACCGTACGTTTCGACTTACCATTCTTCAATAAGTCTTCTTTGAAATCAATCATATGAGTGGGTTTTATGTCAAAAAGCTCGTGTTTTTGATCACTAATCCACACTAAAAACTCGACCAAATGGTACTTATAAGTGTCAATCGTATTTTCAGCCTTTCCCTCTAAATGCAGATGTCTCAAGTATTTAACTGTCAAACTCAAATCAAAATCCCCTCCTTGCACTTATTTAATAATATGTTGTATATTAATTCTGACAAATGAGCTAACTCGGGGTTAAAAATTTTTAGTTTTACTTTTGTTGTTGAGTTCATTGATACTCTTTGTGAGTGCTTCAATCTTTTTTTCCATGCGTATTAGAAGATAGATAGAAATGACAAATGAAAAGCCGTAATCAAGATACGGTATGATATTTTCCATTATGTTGTTTCGAACTTAAAATCGGTAAGCACGTTTTCTGTGCTAACTCGTATATTTAAGATATCTCCTAAGTTTTGTCCGCATGTTTTACAGAGATCTAAGTCACCCACTAGATAACTTGCTTCAGCAGAATCGAGTATGCTCATTTTAAAGTAAATATCTTTCACGCGGTTACAACACTCACATCTCTTGTAAATCGTATGGGCCAGCGTTGCAATCTTTAAGCACTTTTTTTTCAAAGCATCGCACTCCTTTCGTTTTATATTTAGAAATGACCAGGCAAGAATGGGGGTTCTCACCTGGTCTTAAAGTTTTTAGCCAATTACGATGTCGAAGTCGTTTGTAACCGTTTGTATTGTTTTAGCGCCTTTAATTGTGGCTGGGCCTAATCCGCTAATGGCGCCGAAGACATTTAAGTCATTGAACAGTTCCATCGCAGCTTCTACAGCCGAAGCTGTTAAATCTGATTTTGGATCAGCTACACGAATGGATCGTGTTTTCCCAATAGCATCTTTAAACTCCATAACTAATACATTTCGAGTTGTAGCATTACTCAACATTACTCACCTCCCATTAAAAAATCATCTGCTTACAATTTACACATTAATAACATACGAATATTGAACCAGTTCAACATCCTCCAACGTATGCATAATTAGTGATGCAAAAGCCGTTGCCACTTGCAAAATCTCTGATGCAGTTAAATCTGTTCGTACGTTGCTCAAAGTTACGCGTGCCCTTTGCAGTTTTCCGTCTTTAGGGGGTTTTATAAACGACAATAAGATATTTGACTTGTGGTTGTTTAACATTAAATCACCTCCTTCCTAATTTCGATTATATAATATACCTTACTAATAAGTTATTTATTAGCTAAATTTACTCGGATTGACATTTATTAGTTAATAAGTGCAAACAATTTCTTATTCAAATGTATTCACAACAGTAGCACAACACCATACGGTTAAAGCAATCATACATAGTGCAAACATAGTTTTTTCACCTCCTATATACCTATTGAGTAAATTATAGTATAGGCATTAAATGTATACAAAAAATGGCACTAAATTTCCATTTGAAATAGCGATTTGACAAAAATTCAGCTCTTAGCTTGCGGTGTGGTGGTGCAGGTTTCCA
>DAMDNS010000051.1:3992-10129 GCA_032083605.1 Ureibacillus sp. | reverse complement strand
TGTTTTCCATTTCTAAAGTCCCCCTAAATCATATATCCATTTTAGTATAACGCTATTTATAGCAATTAATAAAGAAATATAAATCAAAAGTTGTCTTTTCATATGTATACACTTGCATTTTTATCAGCTAAAAGATAAACTTTAATAAGATAGAATAGAAGAAATTCAAATGATGGGGGCGTCCTCATGGATACGAAATCACAAGCTTCCTACCAGGAACAAGCTTTGGAATTGCTGCTTAATGATGCAGATAAAATTGCACGTTTAATAAAAGTTCAAATGGATCATTTAACAATGCCATCATGTCCTTTATATGAAGAAGTATTAGATACTCAAATGTTTGGCTTATCACGAGAGATTGATTTTGCTGCAAAGCTTGGGTTAATTGATCGTGAACGAGGAAAAGAAATTCTAGATACCCTAGAAAAAGAGCTTTCCTTGTTACATGAAGCGTATACAAACAAATAATTTAAAACTCAAACGCATTTTGGCGATTTGAGTTTTTTTTACAGATAAGAATGTTCAAAACATATTATCTGCATCAGGGCGAGTAAGGATTATCGAGAAATCCAAATTGATAATACCAAGCTCGCTGACTAAGATGGGGAATTGAAAAATGAAAAAATATCTAAATTATTATGTGAGGAATTTTGATTATCCGTTGTTCTTTACGTATTTGTTTTTATGTTTGTTTGGACTTGTAATGATTTATAGTTCAAGTATTATGGTAAGTATTGTAAAGGAAGATGGTACGCCGACATACTTCTATAGAAAACAATTATTAAACTTAATAGTTGCTTCTTTTGCTTTTCTTATAGGTGCATTTATCCCATATAAACATTTTAGTAGCAAAAGAGTTATGCAGATACTGACTGGTCTTGTCTTTGTTTTGCTTTTATGGGTAAAAATCGATGGTTCAGAGGCTGGCGGTGCAAAGAGTTGGATTAACATTTTTGGATTGATGAATTTTCAGCCTTCCGAATTTGCAAAACTATTTATAATTTTATATTTTGCTGGTGCCTTTTATAGAAAAAGTTTAAATAATCCGATGGAAAATCTAGAACCGAATAATATTGTTTATCCCATACTTGTTTGGTTGGCGATTATCCTGTTTGTCGGGACTGAAACCGATTTAGGGGCAGTTTTGATTTTATCGGGTATCGCAGTGTCGGTAGTTGCTGCCAGCGGTATTCAATTCAAGAAGTTTATCAAGTTTTTCACAGTGTTAATAGGCTTTGGTTCTGCCCTTATAGGCATGATAATATTAGTTAAAGGTGAATCAATTCTGACAGATAACCGATTAGGCCGTATTAAATCTTTTTTAAATCCATTTGAATATGAAAGCGGCTCCAGTTATCAAATAATTAATGGATATATTGCAATTGGCTCCGGGGGCTTGGAAGGGGTGGGCTTAGGTCAATCCATTCAGAAGCTGGGTTTTTTACCTGAACCGCAGACCGATTTTATTATGGCGATTATCGCTGAAGAATTAGGAATTTTGGGTGTCATTATTGTATTGGGTGGCCTGGGCTTTATCGTATTTAGAGCGATGACTATTGCTCTTAAAACAAAGGATCCACTTGCTAGAATGATAGCTGCCGGCATTGGTAGCTGGATTGCTGTTCAATCATTTATCAACCTTGGGGGATTATCGGGACTTATCCCGTTAACCGGTGTTACGCTACCATTCATCAGTTATGGCGGAACATCTATATTATTATTATCTTTTGCTATGGGAGTATTAGTGAATGTTTCCATGTATGTCAAGTTGGAGAAGAAGTTATAAGGGGGAATCGTTGTGAAAAAAATTAACAAAATTTTAGTTGCAAACCGAGGAGAAATTGCTATTCGTATTTTTCGTGCCTGTAACGAATTAAAGCTCAAAACTGTAGCAATTTACTCAAGGGAAGACAGTGGTTCATATCATCGCTACAAATCGGATGAATCTTACCTGGTAGGGGAAGGAAAAAAGCCGATTGATGCATACCTAGATATCGAAGGAATCATTGAAATAGCAAAGCAAGCAAATGTTGATGCTATTCACCCTGGCTATGGCTTCTTATCAGAAAATCTTGAATTTGCCAGACGTTGTGAGGAAGAGGGCATCATCTTTATCGGTCCTACTTCCGAGCATTTAGATATGTTTGGTGACAAGGTAAAAGCAAGAGAACAAGCAATTGCAGCAAAAATCCCAGTAATCCCTGGAACTGACGGTCCTGTTTCAAGCATCGAAGAGGTAGAGAAATTTGGGGAGTCACACGGCTATCCATTAATGATCAAGGCCGCGCTTGGTGGTGGTGGTCGTGGGATGCGATTAGTCCATACGAAGGATGAATTGTCTTCCGCATATGAACGTGCAAAATCGGAAGCGAAAGCTGCTTTTGGTTCAGATGAAGTGTACGTTGAAAAAGCTATTATCAAACCAAAGCATATTGAGGTGCAAATCTTAGGGGATGCTTCAGGCAATATTGTTCATCTATATGAACGTGATTGCTCGATTCAAAGACGTCACCAAAAAGTAGTGGAAATCGCACCGTCTAACTCTATCTCAAAAGAACTGCGTAATCGAATCTGTGATGCTGCTGTACAATTAATGCAAAATGTTAACTACATAAACGCAGGTACTGTAGAATTCCTGGTTTCAGGGGATGATTTTTACTTTATCGAAGTAAATCCAAGAATTCAGGTAGAACATACTATTACTGAAATGATTACAGGAATTGATATCGTTCATGCACAAATCAAAATTGCTGAAGGGCACCTGATTCATTCTGATGAAATTGGTATCCCGGTACAAAGTGAAATCCCGTTATTCGGTTTTGCTATCCAATCCCGTGTAACAACAGAAGATCCTGCAAACGATTTCATGCCAGATACAGGAAAGCTGATGGTATATCGTTCAAGCGGTGGTTTTGGGGTGCGTTTAGATGCAGGAAATGGATTCCAAGGGGCAGTAGTAACGCCTTATTACGATTCACTTCTTGTTAAGATCTCTACTTGGGGCATGACATTTAAAGAAGCATCTGCGAAAATGCACCGAAATTTAAGAGAGTTCCGTATTCGCGGAGTTAAAACAAATATTCCATTTTTAGAAAATGTTGTACTTCATAATAATTTTATAACTGGTGTGTTTGATACAAGTTTTATCGACACAACACCGGAGTTATTCAATTTCCCTGTACGCAAAGACAGAGGAACTAAAATACTGAACTACATCGGGAACGTGACGTTAAATGGATTCCCAGGTGTAGAGAAACGTTCAAAGCCAATTCTCGTTCAACCAAATAAGCCGAAATTGGATTTGAAAACTGAAATCCAGTCAGGGACAAAGCAAATTTTAGATGAACGCGGGGCAGATGGTCTTGTTTCATGGATTAGAGATCAACAGGATGTGCTTTTAACAGATACAACTTTCCGTGATGCACATCAATCACTGTTAGCAACTCGTGTCCGTTCACAGGATATGTATCAGATTGCAGATTATAATGCACGTATGCTGAACGATTTCTTCTCATTTGAATTATGGGGTGGGGCAACGTTCGATGTAGCTTACCGCTTCCTGAAAGAAGATCCATGGGCACGCCTTGAAAAACTACGCGAGCAAATGCCAAATGTTCTCTTCCAAATGTTATTGCGCGGGGCAAATGCGGTTGGTTATAAAAACTATCCAGATAACTTAATTCGTGAATTTATCAAAGAATCCGCTACTTCCGGAGTAGATGTATTCAGAATTTTCGATAGCTTGAACTGGATCAAAGGAATGGAAGTTGCGATTGATGAAGTTCGCCAAACAGGAAAAATTGCGGAAGCTGCGATTTGTTACACTGGCGATATTTTAGATGATTCTCGTGCAAAATATTCTGTTCAATACTATAAAGAGATGGCGAAAGAATTAGAGGCTGCAGGAGCGCATATTTTAGCAATTAAAGATATGGCAGGGCTATTAAAACCTGAAGCTGCATACCGTCTAATCTCTGAATTAAAAGAATCGACTGAATTGCCAATCCACCTTCATACACATGATACAAGCGGCAACGGTATATATACGTATGCAAAAGCAATTGAGGCAGGCGTAGACATTATCGATACAGCTCTTGGGTCAATGTCAGGTTTAACTTCTCAGCCTAGTGCGAATTCATTGTATTATGCAATCAAGGGCGGCAAACGTGAATTACGTGCAGATATTGATGCACTGGAACAATTATCAACGTATTGGCAGGATGTTCGCACTTTCTATAGTGATTTTGAAAGTGGCATGAATAGCCCGCATTCTGAAATCTATGTTCATGAAATGCCAGGTGGACAATATAGTAACTTGCAACAACAGGCAAAAGCGGTTGGTTTAGGAGATCGTTGGGATGAAGTGAAGAAAATGTACGCACGAGTGAACTTGTTGTTTGGTGATATCGTGAAAGTAACTCCTTCATCAAAAGTAGTGGGAGATATGGCATTATTCATGGTTCAAAATGATCTTAATGAAGAAAATATCTTTGAGCGCGGTTTATCCATCGATTTCCCTGATTCAGTAGTAGAATTATTCCAAGGCTACCTTGGTCAAATACCAGGAGGCTTCCCGCAAGAATTGCAAAAAGTAATTTTAAAAGACCGTGAAGCCATTTCTGTTCGACCTGGTGAGTTACTGGAACCAGTTAACTTCGAAGAGCTTGAAAAAGCTTTATCAGAGAAAAATGGTCGTCCCGTTTCAAAACAAGATGTTTTAGCTTACGCTTTATATCCAAAAGTTTTTGAAGAGTATGTAACAGCACAGGAACTATTCGGTGACATTTCGGTACTTGATACACCAACATTCCTATACGGTTTAAAACTTGGTGAAGAAATCGAAGTGGAAATTGAAAAAGGAAAAACGCTGATTATTAAATTGATTGAAATTGGTGAGCCACAGCATGATGGTACACGTATCATGTACTTCGAGTTAAACGGTCAATCTCGTGAATTAGTCATCCAGGATATGACGGTTGAAGTAGATGGCAATGTATCATTAAAAGCAGACCCAAGCAATCCAAATCAAATTGGCGCAACAATGCCAGGTACTGTACTCAAAGTTGTAGTTTCGAAAGGCAGCCCAGTAAAACGTGGTGACCACCTACTAATTACAGAAGCCATGAAAATGGAAACAACTGTCCAAGCACCAAAAGACGGTATCGTAAAAGAAGTACACGTCTTTGCTGGCGACGCCATTTCAACAGGCGATTTACTAATTGAATTAGAATAACCCTCTATTCAGGCAGGCAGCAAAAATCAATTTTGCTGCCTGTTTTTTTTGTTTTAGGTGAGGGGGGAAATGGGTAGTGAAAGAGGGGGAGGGGGAGAAAATACAAGAAGTGATAGGGTTAGTGAATGCGATGCCAAATGAAGTACGCGGAAATTCGATGAAATGTGGTTTCAATGGGCGAATGGGTGAATGCTAGGTGTTGGGAATAAAGAGGGATTGCTGCTAGGTGACCTATTGGAAGAAAATGGTGGGTAGTGAATCGTCAAGCGTTTCGACTAGATGCCTGAAAAGCGAGTATTGCAGGTCTAAAGGGAAACGAGCGGGATTGTCGATGCCCGAAAATAGGTGGGTTACAGATATGGAAGGAATCGTGTGGAATTATCGATGCCCGAAAAGGGAGGGGTGCAGGTCTGAAGGGAATCAAGGAAGGTTCTCGATGCCCGAGAAGGAAGGGTTCCAGGCTTGAAGGGAATCAAGCGAGGTTGTAGATGCCCGAAAAGAGTGAATCCCAGGTCTGAAGGGAATCAAGGGAGGTTCTTGATACCCGAAAAGAGTGGGTTCCAGGTCTGAAGGGAATCAAGGGAGGTTTTCGATGCCCGAAAAGAGTGGGTTCCAGGCCTGAAGGGAATCAAAGAAGGTTCTCAATGCCCAAAAAGAATGAATCCCAGGTCTGAAGGGAATCAAGAAAGGTTTTCGATGCCCGAGAAGAGTGGATTCCCGGTCTGAAGGGAATCAAGGAAGGTTCTCGATGCCCGAGAAGAGTGGATTCCCGGTCTGAAGGGAATCAAGGAAGGTTGTAGATGCCCTAAAAGAGTGGATTCCAGGTCTGAAGGGAATCAAGCGAGGTTTTCGATGCCCGAAAAGAGTGGATTCCAGGTCTGAAGGGAATCAAGCGAGGTTTTCG
>DAMDNS010000051.1:0-3892 GCA_032083605.1 Ureibacillus sp. | reverse complement strand
TCGATGCCCGAAAAGAGTGGATTCCAGGTCTGAAGGGAATCAAGCGAGGTTTTCGATGCCCGAAAAGAGTGGGTTCCAGGTCTGAAGGGAATCAAGGAAGATTCTCGATGCCCGAAAAGAGTGAATTCCAGGCCTGAAGGGAATCAAGGAAGGTTCTCGATGCCCAAAAAGAATGAATCCCAGGTCTGAAGGGAATCAAGAAAGGTTCTCGATGCCCGAAAAGAGTGGGTTCCAGGTCTGAAGGGAATCAAGGAAGGTTCTCGATGCCCGAAAAGAGTGGATTCCCGGTCTGAAGGGAATCAAGAAAGGTTCTCGATGCCCAAGAAGAGTGAATTCCCGGTCTGAGGGGAATCAATCAAGGTTGTAGATGCCCGAAAAGAGTGAATCCCAGGTCTGAAGGGAATCAAGAAAGATTCTTGATGCCCGAAAAGAGTGAATCCCAGGCCTGAAGGGAATCAAGGAAGCTTCTCGATGCCCGAGAAGAGTGTGTTCCAGGTCTGAAGGGAATCAAGGAAGATTCTCGATGCCCGAAAAGAGTGAGTTCCAGGTCTGAAGGGAATCAAGGAAGGTTCTCGATGCCCGAGAAGAATGAATCCCATCTCTGAGGGGGATCAAGCATGTGTCTAGCTGCACGAAACAGCTTGATCATATCCCTACAAGCCACTATCAATTGGCAAAATAAAAAGTGTAGCGAACAGGTCGCTACACAAGTGGATAGTAAAGTATAAGTTTTCGTAGATAGCCGCAATAAGAAAATACATCGATTTTCGTCTTAAAAGCGATAAATCGTGGTTTTCTAATTATTTTTTTCATTATAGTTACTTCGTGAGACTAGTAGGATCATATAACAGAACAGACCGAACAGACACGAAATAAATAATGAGTGCAATAATGAAATAATTAAATTCAGTTGTGTAAAGATAATTAGCATTCCTGTCGTTACTTGTGCACATAAGATAAGGAAGGCGATGATCCAGCCCCAATAAATAACGCGTTGATTTTTATAATGTTTAATGGCATGGACCATAATATATGTAACCCAAATAAAAATTAATAGTACTGCAAATCGGTGTCCCATTTGAACCCATTCATACATATTATTTGGAAGTGCAAACGGATTATCGTTGTTACAGAAAGGCCAGTCCGTACAAACCAAACTAGATTGTGTGTGGCGAACTAATGCACCTGTATAAACAACTATATATGAATATAATGAAACGCCTAATGTATGCCATTTAAGTTTTTTACCAATATATACTTTATCGGCATCGAATTTAGTATCCACTTCGAATACGATGATTGCTAGAAGCAAAAGACTAGCAAAGGAAATCAACGAGATTCCAAAATGTAGTGCAAGGATAAAATCTCCTTGTCCCCAAAGAACTTGAGCAGCACCGATTAATGCTTGGGCTACCAAGAAAAAGACTGCTAAAAGACCTAAAAATTTCACTTCACGTACAGAACCAAGTTTACGCCAAGTCCCAATTACTAAGGCCAGGACAAGTATTGATACGGAACCAGTTACAAAGCGATGTGAGAATTCTATTAAAACTTCTGGTGTTATTTCTTTTGGAATAAGGGACCCATTACAATCTGGCCAGTTTCGACCACAACCTAAACCGCTTTCAGTTTTTGTAACAAGGGCTCCGCCAAGAAGAATAAGTAACATACCGATTGTTGTAGCCAAAGCAATCCACTTCAGTAATTTACTTTGTTTATGTTGCATTTTATGAGCCACCTACTTTTTCTATCAATACGCTTATTAGAAAAACGTGATTTCTTCCTAATGACTTAGGAAAAATCGAAGTTTTCCCATATACTGATAGAAGAATATCATTCTTGCTTTTATCTATCGGTGTAAAAAGCATCTCTGCTTTTATGATGATAGCGAATAAATAGATAAAAGACAACTTCAAAGAGAAGAAGGTTTCATAGTGCGTAAGGGTTTTCACAAATTGTTCATAATTTCGTGCTATTACATTCACAAATCTTCCCTTAAAATGCATTAATATAGAGATGTTCATATTACATTTGGCTAACATAATGTGCAAATTGACAAACTTCGTCGAAATTTAACTTAATGTCTAGAAATCGCGCTTAAATTTCGATATAGTTATTGTTAGCGAAATATGCTTACAAAAATGAAAGATAGTAAAATCAGTCCTGCTTGCCAAATACTTGTTAGATGTTTTTTCCATTAAAGACTTGCTTTCATAGGATTTTCTTGCACTTATTAAAATTGGAATTTTAATTTTTACTTAAAACTAATTTTGTTTATGGTATGGATTTAGGTAAATGAAGAACACTTTTTAGAAGTTGATGATCAAAGGTTTTAAATTGTGAAGAAGTCAAGGGAAGACATTTTGGGACAGATTGCAAAAGAAGGATATTGATTATTTACCTTTCAACTTTTGTGGGTAAAGTTTTGTAATGTAAGGCAATACCAGTTGCCGACATGTGTGACTAGTTGTGAACTAGCGATTGTCATAATTCAATGAGGTTAAATGTATTTAACCCAGTAACAAAGTATTACGGTTTTATCAGGCATACTACTACAGTAGATGAAGCTGAAACTTCTATTGGGATACTGCTCTTATTATTAGCATGCATCATTAAATCCTTAGGCTATAAATGTAACTAGGAATATCAAACAGCATATATACCAATGCTACTTGTAGAAAAGTTGAAAAAACCTGACATTTCTATGGTAAGATGATGATTGGCTTAATGTTACTTTATAGAAATACTTTGTACAGGCCGTATAATATTTGGCTACACTATTGAATAGGCTTGACTGGTTCTAATGGGTGCATAGTTTTTAGCACAAAGAAATCATTTTTCCAACTGCTTACCATTAAGCTGTTTGGTTCGTGCTTTTCTACAAATTGGAATTCTTCTTTGAAAAGGGATTCACATAGAACTAAAAACCAATATCCTGGTTACACATGAAATACAACAAAGAAAGAGGGGTTAATTAAGCTATGATGAAAGGGCTTAAAAAATGGCGTCTTTTCTCACTGTTAGCTGTAATGACAGTATTTCTTTCTGCATGTGGTGAAGATTATCTTACAACACTTAAACCAACAGGTGCAGTGGGAAAAGAACAATTTAATTTACTATTATTCTCAATCACGATTATGGCATTAGTAGTAATAGTAGTATCAGTTCTTTACTTGTATGCTTTCATGAAGGCTCGCCGTTCTAAATTGGGTGAGGACTACATGCCGAAACAAGTAGAAGGAAGTCATACATTAGAAGTAATTTGGACAGTTATTCCAATCATTTTACTTTTAATCTTAGCGGTTCCTACTTTAATTTCTACTTACAAATTTGCTGATGTTAAAGCAATGGATGAAGTAAATGAAGAAGGAAACAAAACTGCATTAACAGTTAATGTTACTGCGAAATTATATTGGTGGGAATTTGAATATCCAGAACAAGGTATTGTAACAGCTCAAGAACTTGTTGTTCCTACTGGTGAAAAAGTTTACTTCAACTTAAAAGCTGCTGATGTTAAACACTCATTCTGGATTCCGGCAGTCGGCGGTAAAATGGATACAAACGTTGAAAACGTTAACAAATTCTATTTACAATTTGACGAAGAATCAGAAGGTTTAGAGCAAGGCGTATTCTATGGAAAATGTGCTGAACTTTGTGGTCCTTCACATGCTTTAATGGACTTTAAAGTAAAAGTACTTGACCGTGATGGTTTCGATAATTGGGTTGCAGCAATGCAAGCAACTGAAGGTCAAACAGCTTCTGCTGATTCAGCTGATCTTGGTGAACAAACATTTGCTAATAGCTGTTTAATGTGTCACGCCGTTTCAGGTGTTGGTGCTTCTGGAGCTATGGGACCAAACTTAACAACATTTGGTGATCGTAATCGTGTAGC
>DAMDNS010000050.1:0-10141 GCA_032083605.1 Ureibacillus sp. | reverse complement strand
TGAGAAATTTCAGGTAATCGGCAAAATGCTCGGTTTTGAAAATTGGATGAAGTGGGCTCCCTCGAAGGATCAACTTGCCTTCATTTCGGGGGAAGGCAGATTTTTCGTTCAAAACAAAAATGCTGCAGTCACTGACATTCCAGCCAAGGCTCAGGCTAAAGAATATACACCGAAAGGGTTTGTCGATCTGGATATCGAATGGCTTTCAGAGGATGAAATCATTGTCGCCCGTTCCAAAGAAAATACGACGTGGGAAGAGGGGCCTGTTCCTACTATGTATACCGCTCTTTTTATTATAGATATTAAATCCGGCAAGCAAAAACAGCTGTCTTTCCCAAAGAAAAATGAGATGGATACTATGCCCATCGTGGTTGGAGAAGCAATTACTTGGTTTCGCAATGGGGACCATCAAAATCAAGGGGACATTTGGGTAAAAGACAATATTGAGAGTGAGGCACGTCAATGGATAAAAAATATAGATTCTGCTCCAGCGTTTTTTAATGCTAGGTAAAAGAAGTGCCTCCTTTTAGGGGAATAAAGGAGCCACTTCTTTTTTATATTTATTATATTAATTGATGTTCCACCTTTTTAGAGAGTGGCTGGATATGCTGGCCAATCGGTTCTCCAACAATTCCTTCATTTAGCGCAAATACTTTCTGCCCTCTTACAAATGTATTGGTAACTCGGCATCCAATCTCTCTTCCAACATAAGGACTGTGCTGATGACGATAATAAAGGTTCTCGGATTTTACAACATAGGATTCATTCGGGTTAATAAAAATGATATCCGCATCCTTGCCAATGGCGATTTCGCCTTTTGAGGATAAATTGAATCGATTGGCAGGGTTCGTTGCAATCAGCCGCGCAAACTCAGTAATTGGGACCTTACGCTTTTTCACTGCCTCATCAAACATCAAATCAACGTTATTTTGACAGCCTGTAATACCACCCCAAACCTCGAAAATATTATTCTTTTCACTGGCTTTCATTTCCGGTGGACAAGGTGAATGATCTGATGTCAACATATCTATTTTTCCTTGTTTCAAGACTTCCCATAATTTTTCTTGTTCGATTTCATCCCTTAACGGAGGAGAACATTTTGCAAGCGGTCCAATCTCCTCAAACTGACTTGTTGTAATCGTAAAGTAGTGCGGGCAAGACTCCAGCGTCACATCCTGCCCCTCATTACGCGCCTTTACAATCTCTTCTACGCCTTCTGCACTGCTAATATGGACAAAGTGCAATTTACAGCCTGTTTTTTTCGCGATAAATAAGGCCCTTTTTATGGCATCCACTTCTGTAAAGACAGGACGAGAAGCAACATAATCAGAAGGGGTGGTTTTACCCTGTTTCGCCATTTCAACAGCTAAGCGATCCGTTATTTCTGCATTTTCCGCATGAATCGATAAAATATGATCAAGCTCAGCAAGTTTCTTCATGCCTCTATACAATGTATAGTCATCCACATTTTGAAAATCCTCCGGCAAATCACTTCCGCATGTCGCCATGAAACATTTAAAAGCTACAACGCCTTCATCAGAGAGCTCTTGTAAATTTTCAATATTTCCGGGTACTAGCCCACCATATAACGCATAGTCTACATAGTTTTTCCCTTTTGCAGCGGCCAGTTTTAAATCTAACGCTCGTTTAGTTGTTGTAGCAGGAAGTGCATTAAGGGGCATATCAACGTAACAAGTTGTTCCCCCGGCAGCAAGTGCCTTTGTTCCCGTTTCAAATCCTTCCCATTCCGTCCGTCCCGGTTCACAAATATGCACATGTGTATCAATCATTCCGGGCATTACATATTGATTTGCTGCATCGATTTCCTGATCAGCTGTACCATCTAAATGTTCGGCAATCGCTACAATCTTGCCTTTATAAATTCCTATATCCGCTTTAACCACAGAATCTTTTAAAACGACTTGTCCATTTCGTATGATTAGCTCTAACTCCATTTACTCTACCCCCTCTAAACTCCTTGATCAGAAAATTATTTACTCAAAAATTGTCCCCTTTTTAAACTTCGATCCTTTGAAGGCAAATTTCATTAAGAGATAATAGGCAATTCCCGAAACAACAAGACCAATAATCCATGCTAGTTCCACAATGATAAATGCAGCCCCTGCCCCGACTAACAATGCAATCACTGCAGCTGGGTTAAAGCCTGAAAATATGCCATCCTCCTCATACAAATTAGCTATCTTAACTATTTGTTTTCTCAAAAGATAGTAATCTACCAATAAGATTGAAACGATTGGTCCCAAGAATGCAGAATAGATTAAAATGAACGTCCCTAGCCCTGCAGATGAAGAATCTTGGACAAGTACCCAAGGGAAAGAAACTAATGCAAGTAACCCAGTAATCACAACAGCTGGTTTATATTTCAACTTCGTAATTAATGTAATGACATAAGTTGGCGGGATAATATTCGCCACCATATTAACCGATATAGCGCCAATCACGATAAACGCCGATACAAATACCGTGATATATGGATTATCCGAAATTTCGGCAAAGGCAGATACCGGATTAGAAATGCCTGTTGCAGAAGCAAGCATAGCGCCGATTGTTAACGTTGAACCATAGGCTATTAGAATCGGCAGGAAATATAATAACCCACGCTTTCCATTACTAATGCCCGATTTCAACTCCCTCGAATAATCGGCTGCACTTAAGAAAATCGAAGCGTAATTCCCTAAGAACACCATGATAAATGCGAAGAATGGCAATCCCCACGAACCTTCCGTATAAACCCACTTTTCAGCAATTACGTCTCCATAAGAAGTTAATAACACGACAAATACATAGATGAAAGCAGCCATAATCACAAGTGATGAAAGGGTTTCTACCCACTTTACTGCATGGAAACCATACATGGATAACACTATTTGAATTAACTGAAGCACGATGAAACAAATAGCTATATTATTAAACGTACCATTTGTAAATATCTTGATAATTTCATTTAACGCCGTAGCACCAATCCAGCTTTGAAAGCCATACCAGACAATGGCTGGTATCGCACGGCAAAGAGATGGAATAATAGAACCCTTTACACCAAAGGACATTCGAAGCTGCACAACATAAGGAACTCCTGTTTTATAGCCAAAACGATCATTAAGGGCAAAAATAATTGAAATAATTCCTATTGCAATTATTGCTGCGGCAAATGTTTGGATAAGATTTAGCGTAGCTATTCCTGCAACAATCAAACCAGCACCCAGTGTCATGTTCCCTAAGTTCACGCCATCCCCAATCCACATAAAAAGATAGTCAATCGGCCCAACTTTTCTAGCGGATTCCTGTTGCGGCAGTAATGATTCATCAATCCCCGCATCTTCTTTTATATGTGGGGCAACCATACTCTCTACTTTACTGGACATAATAAACTCAACTCCACTCTGTTTTGTAAGAATTCAAGCAATTGAATTCCCCTCTGTTTTAACTAAATAACTATCTGCACTCGACTATCTCATCCCAATAAATTGATGTGATGTTTTTTAACATAAATTGATATTTCTTATAACATCACAATAATATAAATATTCAGATTACTCATTATCTAAAATGTATAAAATGACATTCATAATCTATACACACTGCACAAAACGAAGGGAATCTGGAAAAGGAAAAGGTGCCTTGAACGTTATAAGTGGGGAGTTTTGGGGTACTGTACCAACAAGTGATTCCAATAACTTAATGGACAAAATAAAAAGGCCCCCTTTCTTTTAGAAAGAAGACCTTATTTTTATTTAGATAATAGCTTGTTTGAATTAGATGTTTACTATTATTTACGTAAATGACTTGTTTGCATCTGTCGCAAGCTTTCGATGCAGTTAAATTTAGTTTAACTTTTTTGAATAGCTTTTTTCTGATAATATAGTTTAGTTTTCTATTTACGTAAATGACTTGTTTGCTCCAGCATATATGCGATACGCTCTACGATGCTTTCGATTTGTTCTGGGTTTTTGACTAAATCGTAATCATTAATGTCTAAACGTAAGACTGGGCAAGAATTGAAGTTGTTGATCCAATTTTCATAGCGTTCATGCATTTCGATCCAATAATCTTGTGGTGTTTGCTGCTCCATTTCACGTCCACGCTCATGGATACGCCCAATAATATTGTCAATCGGCCCTTCTAAATAGACAAGTAAATTCGGATGCGGGAAGTACGGCGTCATGACCATGGCATCGAAAAGATTTGTATATGTTTCATAATCAGTTGGATTCATTGTCCCTTTATCATAATGCATTTTTGCAAAAATGCCTGTATCTTCATAGATGGAACGATCTTGGATAAAGCCGCCGCCATATTCAAAAATACGCTTTTGTTCTTTAAATCGTTCTGCCAAGAAGTAAATTTGTAAATGGAAGCTCCATTTTTCAAAATCATCGTAGAACTTGTCCAAATATGGATTTGTATCTACTTTTTCAAAGGATGTACGGAAATTTAAAGCTTCTGCAAGTGCTTTTGTCATTGTAGACTTTCCGACCCCAACTGTTCCAGCAATCGTAATGACTGTATTGGATGGAATATTGTATTTTTCTCGTAAATTCATTCTATATGTGAACTCCTTTGTTGTAGCTTATCTTCTACTAATTTTAATACCTGCTCTAGATCTTCAGGTTTTTTTACAAAGTCTAATTTGTCTCCATTTAACTGAATGACAGGAATATCAGGATGCATCACTTCAAAATGCTGAATGAATTCGTGATAATCAGCCGCTAATTGCTCTATGTAATCACGCGTAATCATTTTTTCAAATTCTCTTCCGCGCATCGCAATTCGATTCATTAATGTATCTAGACTAGCATGTAAATATACCACCATATTCGGGCGTGGCATATCTGCTGTTAATATGTTATAGATTGCTTCATATTTTTCATACTCAGAAGGCTTTAACGTACGTTTAGCAAAAATTAAATTCTTAAATATGTGATAATCCGCAACAACAGGTGTACCTGTTTCTATAATATGCTTTTTAATATCGCTTAATTGTTTATATCGATTACAAAGGAAGAACATCTCCGTTTGGAAGCTCCACTCATCAATGTTTTCATAGAACTTTCCTAGAAACGGGTTTTCATCCACAATTTCTTTTAATAGATGGTATTCAAAAGCGTTAGAAATTGCTTTGGATAAAGACGTTTTCCCTACACCAATCGGACCCTCTACTGTAATAAATGGAACAGACACGAGAAGTCCCTCCTTCAAGTCTAATTTCGTCAATGCTATTCATTTTATCATATGAGCTTGTCGAAAAACAGAGAATGAGGGCAAACAAAATAAGGAATTATTATGAAGCTTACGTGGAAGTGCAATTTGGGTTACCTTCAATCCGATAAGTTCTTTTTTGGAAATCGCCATGTTAAACTACTAAGCAAGGAGAGATGAACGTGGAACTTTTTGAAAAAGATCAGAAATTTATGCTAGAAGCAATAGCAGAGGCTAAAAAAGCAGGCGACTTGGGTGAGGTACCAATTGGGGCGATTGTAGTTTATAAAGGTGAGATTATAGGTCGAGCCCATAATTTGCGCGAAACCTCACAAAATGCCGTAACACATGCAGAGCTCATGGCCATCCAACAAGCCTGTGAAGCTATTGGCAGCTGGCGACTCGAGGAAACAACGCTGTATGTAACCTTGGAGCCATGCCCGATGTGTGCTGGAGCCATTCTCCAATCCCGCGTCCCACGTGTGGTTTACGGTGCGAGAGATCTGAAGGCGGGCTGTGTTGATTCTTTATATCGTTTGTTAAATGATTCCCGTTTCAATCATGAATGCGAAGTAACCGAGGGAGTGTTAGCAGAAGAATGCGGTGAAATGCTGACAAACTTCTTCCGCGCCATTCGAGAACGTAAAAAGGCTGAAAAGCTTGAGCGTAGAAGGTTAGCTGAACAAGGGGAAGATGGTAATCATGCTCATTAGTATTAGTGTAGTCAAAGTGGAAATCTGTTTTTTCCGGTAAAAGAGAGGTTAACCCATTTTAAAATGCGATAATATCATATGTAATTAGGGTAAATTGAATGTTGATGTCACTGTGTTTGAAAAATAAACGGAAGATTTCCGTTAAAATTAGGAAACCCCAATATTTTCGTTCAAATAAAGGTAGTTTTTCCGCTTATATTGCCCAAGTCGATGGATTTTGCCCTATTTAGACCAGTTAATCGGAATATCTCCGCTTATATCTGCTTCTTCCGCATCCATTATACACATTAGTCGGAAATTATCCGTCTAAGAATTCCTATCACTAAATGAAAACTGGGCTTTTAAGAAAGCATGGCAATTCCATTAGTAACTGCCATGCTTTTTCTTAAGTTATTAAACCTGTTTTTCACTTTTTGCACTTCAAAAGAGAACCATTTACTAAAAGTTAGCCTCCATCAAATTTAATTATACTTCGACATAAACTTTTCCAACCGGTCCATACCTTTTTGTAAAACTTCGAGTGGCTGCGCGAAAGAAAGACGAATATAGCCTTCACCGAATTGAGAGAAGGCACTCCCCGGTACTGTTGCAAGCTCTTGCTCTTTTAATAGATTGATACAGAAATCAAAAGAATTCATATTCGTTTTCTTGATAGATGGGAAGATATAAAAGGCTCCGGCAGGTTTGACTACTTCAAATCCCATTGCTACAAGGCGATCATATACATAATCACGGCGCACTTGATATTCTTTCTTCATCTCAATCGGATCAGTCAGTCCATCAGTTAAGGCTGCAAGAGCCGCGTGCTGACTAATGCTTGTTGCACAGCTAATGTAATAGCCATTTAGTTTTGTCATTTCTTTTGTTAGGTAGCTCGGCGCTAATGTGTAGCCAATTCGCCATCCAGTCATGGAATGTGACTTGGAAACCCCATTGATAACAATTGTTTTATGTCGCATTCCCTCATAAGCAGCAATGGATTTATGCGTTTTTTCATAGATAAGCTCACTATAAATCTCATCTGAAATAATAAAGATTTCCTTATCTTTTAATAGAGCCGCGATTTTTCGTAACTCTGCATCTTCAATGATAGTTCCAACAGGGTTACATGGGGATGGAAGAATTACGCATCTTGTTTTCTCTGTAAGGTGTTTTTCAATTAATTCAGCAGTTAAGACAAAATCCGTAGCGGCTGTATCTACGCAAACTGGAGTTGCCCCACATAGCTCAATCAATGGAATATAACCAGGATAAGCCGGTGCTGATAAAATGACTTCGCACCCTTCCTCTAAAATTGTTCTTAATGCTATCGTAAGTGCCCCTGATGCACCATGTGTCACAATAATTTCATCTTGTGGGTTATACAATAAGCCGTATTGATTCTCATAAAATGCTGAAATAGCCTTACGCAATTCAATAATCCCGGCATTGGGTGTATATGAAGTAAAGTTTTGATCAATTGCAAGCTTTGCTTTTTCTTTCACATGTGCTGGTGTTGGAAAATCAGGTTGGCCAATTGTTAAGTTAATCGCATCGGGATAGTCCACCAGCATATTCGTAAACTTTCGAATACCAGAAAGCTCAATTTTCTTTAGGTTTTTATAAATTAAATGTTCCATTCTTGTATCCCCTTCTAGCAAACTTTTTTATACTACTTGAAAACTAGGCTTACCGATAAGACCTATGTCGATAAGCCTTATTTGTACTTATAGAATAAGAAAGTTTCCATTTTCTTATCTGCTCAAATATTCATTATTTTCATTTTACAATATTTAAAGATAGATTTTCACACTTTACTACAATAAACTCCTACTATTTTTATTTCCTTTCTACTTTTACAGACTTTTAACTATATTTTTCATTATTATCGAAATAATAATCCTCCTTCCTTCATATTATGCATCGAAAAATACTTTTCCCGTATTCTTCAAAATTTGATGAAAGGAGTAGAGGTAATAATGAAAACGTTAACAAGAATATCTAACACAATCATGGAAAAATATTTACCCGATCCTTATATATTTGTAGCGATCTTAACTGTACTCGTTTTTCTTTTGGGTATCATTCTAACACCTAGCTCACCGTTAGACATGGTTGTATATTGGGGTGATGGTTTCTGGGGATTGCTTTCCTTTACCATGCAAATGGTCATTGTATTGGCTGCGGGTCATGTGTTAGCGAATAGCCCTGTCTTTAAAAAATTCCTATCTTCTATTGCCAGTAAGATTAAGCGACCAACTAGCGCCATTATTTTTGTGACATTTATTTCATTGCTCGCTTGTTGGATTAACTGGGGGTTTGGATTAGTAATTGGTGCTTTGTTTGCAAAGGAAATTGCACGTCATGTAAAAAGAGTCGATTACCGGTTATTAATTGCAAGTGCCTATTCAGGCTTTATCATTTGGCATGGAGGACTAGCCGGGTCCATTCCACTTTCGGTTGCAACAGAAGGGCATCCTTTTGCGGATTTAATGGGGGTTGTACCAACTTCCGATACAATTTTTACACCATATAATCTATTTATCGTCATTGTAATTGGACTTACTTTGCCATTCTTTAATCGTTGGATGATGCCGAAAGAAGAGGATTTAGTTGAGGTAGATCCAGCATTGCTTGTAGAAGAGGAGCAAGGATTTCCCCCTGCCGAGAAGACGTTTGCTTCATGGACTGAAAGAAGTTCTCTGTTAACCATCTTAATTGGACTTATTGGGCTTTCTTATTTAATCCACCATTTTGTCACGAAGGGATTCATATTAGATTTAAATATCGTCAATACGATTTTTATCATTCTAGGAATTATTTTGCACGGTACGCCACAGCGTTTCTTGGCAGCAGCTCAAGCAGCCATTAAGACAACGGCTGGGATTGTATTCCAATTTCCGTTTTACGCAGGAATTATGGGCATGATGACGGTCTCTGGTCTAGCTGGAGTTTTCTCGGAATGGTTTATTAGTATTTCAAATGATTTTACATTCTATTTATTTACGTTCTTTTCTGCCGGATTGGTAAACTTCTTCGTGCCTTCCGGAGGCGGCCAGTGGGCAGTGCAAGCGCCGATTATGTTAGAGGCAGCACAAACTCTTGATGCTGACTATGCAAAAACAGCGATGGCAATTGCTTGGGGAGATGCTTGGACGAATATGATTCAGCCATTCTGGGCATTACCAGCATTGGCAATAGCGGGATTAAAAGCAAAGGACATTATGGGCTTTTGTTTGTTCGTGCTTATTTTTACAGGGATAATTATCAGCATTGGTTTATTATTCTTTTAAATCAAAGAGGGGCGGCACTTGTCAAAATGCCGTCCCTCTTTATACTATTTAGGTGCGATTACTTCCTTACCGCCCATGTACGGTCTTAAAACCTCAGGAATCACTACTGACCCGTCGGCTTGTGCCTGTCGCAGGCTTTCGGCACAGAAAATTATTTCGGTGCGATAATTTGTTTTCCACCCATATAAGGTTGTAGCACTTCAGGAATTAGAACACTTCCACTTACTTGCACCTGTCGCAGGCTTTCGGTGCAGAGCCGACTCGTTTTATTTAGGTGCGATTACTTCCTTACCGCCCATGTACGGTCTTAAAACCTCAGGAATCACTACTGACCCGTCGGCTTGCTGATAGTTTTCTAATAGAGCCGCAACTGTACGGCCAATTGCAAGACCTGAACCGTTTAACGTGTGTACATATTCCGGTTTTGCACCTTGTTCGCGGCGGAAACGGATGTTTGCACGGCGCGCCTGGAAATCTTCAAAGTTAGAGCAAGAAGAGATTTCACGGTACATGTTTTGTGTTGGCATCCATACTTCCAGGTCAAATTTTTTCGCTGCCGTGAAGCCAAGATCTGATGTGTTCATTAATAATTTACGGTATGGCAGGCCTAATAATTGAAGCACTTTTTCAGCGTGGCCCGTTAATTTTTCTAATTCAACATAAGAATCTTCCGGTTTTACAAAGCGTACTAATTCTACTTTGTTGAATTGGTGCTGGCGAATTAAACCGCGTGTATCACGACCTGCTGATCCTGCTTCTGAACGGAAACAAGCGCTATAAGCTGCAAAGCCTTTTGGCAGGATTTCAACATCAAGAATTTCATCACGATAAAAGTTTGTTACAGGCACTTCTGCAGTCGGAATCATGAAGTAGTCTGTATCCACCAATTTGAATACATCCTCTTCAAACTTCGGTAACTGACCTGTACCTGTCAAGCTA